>NZ_JBXUOY010000226.1:0-8518 GCF_057196705.1 Streptomyces sp. ATLC9
GGGCGGGGGCGCGCCGGCCGCCCTCGCGCTGCCCGCCCTCGCGCCGGCCGCCGCCGTCGCCCGCGCCGGGACCGGTCTCGTCGTCCAGCCGCAGCGTCAGCGAGATCCGCTTGCGCGGCACGTCCACGTCCAGGACCTTGACCCTCACCACGTCGCCGGACTTCACCACCTCGCGCGGGTCCTTCACGAACGCCTTCGACATCGCCGAGACGTGGACCAGGCCGTCCTGGTGGACGCCGACGTCCACGAAGGCGCCGAACGCGGCGACGTTGGTGACCACGCCCTCCAAGACCATGCCCGGCTCCAGGTCGCCGAGCTTCTCCACGCCCTCCCTGAAGGTGGCCGTGCGGAACGCCGGGCGCGGGTCGCGGCCGGGCTTCTCCAGCTCCCTGATGATGTCGGTCACCGTCGGCAGGCCGAAGGTGTCGTCCACGAACTCCTGCGGCCGCAGGCCGCGCAGCACCGTGGTGTTGCCGATCAGCGCCGCTACGTCGCTGCCCGTCGTCTTCACCATCCGGCGCACCACCGGGTACGCCTCGGGGTGGACGGCGGAGGCGTCCAGCGGGTCGTCCCCGCCGCGGATGCGCAGGAAGCCCGCGCACTGCTCGTACGCCTTGGGGCCGAGCCGGGGGACGTCCTTGAGCGCTCTGCGGTCGCGGAAGGGGCCGTTGGCGTCGCGGTGGGCGACGATGTTCTCCGCCAGGCCCGCGCCGATGCCCGACACCCGCGACAGCAGCGGCGCGGACGCGGTGTTGACGTCCACGCCGACGCCGTTGACGCAGTCCTCCACCACCGCGTCCAGCGAGCGCGACAGCTTCACCTCGGAGACGTCGTGCTGGTACTGACCCACCCCGATCGACTTGGGGTCGATCTTGACCAGCTCGGCCAGCGGGTCCTGCAGGCGCCGGGCGATGGAGACCGCGCCGCGCAGCGAGACGTCCAGGTCCGGCAGCTCACGGGAGGCGAAGGCGGAGGCGGAGTACACCGAAGCGCCCGCCTCCGAGACCATCACCTTCGTCAGCTTCAGCTCCGGGTTCGCGGCGCACAGCTCGGCGGCCAGCCGGTCCGTCTCGCGGGAGGCGGTGCCGTTGCCCACGGCGATCAGCTCCACCCGGTGCTCCCGTGCCAGCCGCGTCAGCGTCGCCAGCGACTCCTTCCAGCGGTTCTGCGGGACGTGGGGGTGGATCGTCCCGGTGGCGGCGACCTTGCCGGTGGCGTCGACGACGGCGACCTTCACACCCGTGCGGAAACCCGGATCCAGGCCCATGGTGGCGCGGGTGCCGGCGGGGGCGGCCAGCAGCAGGTCGCGCAGGTTGGCCGCGAACACCGCGACCGCCTCGTCCTCGGCGGCGGTGCGCAGCCGCAGCCGCAGGTCGATGCCCAGGTGCACCAGGACGCGGGTGCGCCAGGCCCAGCGCACGGTGTCGGCCAGCCAGCGGTCGGCCGGACGGCCGCGGTCCTCGACGCCGAACCGGCGGGCGATCGCGCGCTCGTAGTCGGAGGGGCCGGTGGTCTCGCGGAGGGCCCCGCCCTCCGAACCCTCCCCGGCGGGCTCGGGCTCCGGCTCCAGGGAGAGGTCGAGGACCTCCTCCTTCTCACCGCGCAGCATCGCCAGCACCCGGTGCGAGGGCAGCTCGGTGAAGGGCTCGGAGAAGTCGAAGTAGTCGGCGAACTTGGCGCCCTGCTCCTGCCTGCCCTCGCGCACCTTCGCCACCAGCCTGCCGCGCCGCCACATCGTCTCGCGCAGCTCGCCGATCAGGTCGGCGTCCTCACCGAAGCGCTCGGTCAGGATCGCGCGGGCGCCCTCCAGCGCGGCGGAGGCGGCGGCCACCCCCCTGTCCGGATCGACGAACGCCGCCGCGGCGGCGGACGGGTCCACGGACGGGTCGGCGAGCAGACCGTCGGCCAGCGGCTCCAGGCCCGCCTCGCGGGCGATCTGCGCCTTGGTGCGCCGCTTGGGCTTGTAGGGCAGATAGACGTCCTCCAGGCGCGCCTTGGAGTCGGCGGCCAGGATGCGGGCCTCCAGCTCGGTGTCGAGCCTGCCCTGGGAGCGCACGGACTCCAGGATCGCCGCCCGCCGCTCCTCCAGCTCCCGCAGGTAGCGCAGCCGCTCCTCCAGGGCGCGCAGCTGCGCGTCGTCCAGACCGCCGGTGGCCTCCTTGCGGTAGCGCGCGACGAACGGCACGGTCGAGCCGCCGTCGAACAGCTCGACGGCGGCCCTGACCTGCCGTTCCCGTACGCCGAGTTCCTCGGCGATCCTGCCCTCGACGGACGCCGCGCCGGACGTGCCGGCCGGTGCCGCGCCCTCGACGGGCGTCTCTCCGATGGACTGTGTCACGATCCGTTCCGCCTTACTCGGTGCTGGGTGCTCCCCCGGTAGCCCGCATTGTTACAGGCCGCACCGACAGGCGGACGGTCAGGCGCGGCGTCCGGTGCGTGAAGCCCCGCCGAAGAGACGGGCCAGGAGGCGGAAGGGCAGCGTCACCACGGTCGCGATGGCGCCGCCGACGGTACGGAGTGCGTCTGCTATGGCTTTGAACATGCCAACCGCGTGGCCGCTTTCACGCCGGGCAAACCCGTTCCGTTCCCCTTTCGTCCGGCTTCTTTTCCCTCAGCCCTTGCCGAACGCGTCCGCGGGGAAGGCGCCCGCGGCGAGGGCCGCGCCGGTGAGGGCGCCGCACAGCTCGGTCAGCCGCTCGGTGCCCGCCGCGCCCAGGTGCTGGTACGGCGCGGCGTCGAGCCGGTCGGTCTCCGCCTCCAGCTCCCCGCGCAGCGCGGCGCCGGCCCCGGTCAGCTCGCCGTCGCCGTCCAGCAGCCCGCGTCCCCGCAGCCGCTCCTGGGCCTCCTCCCAGTCCCGGCGGCTCCAGCCGCGGGTGGCCAGCGCCCATTTCGGGCTCATGCCGCGGCCGCCGGCGGTGTGACTGACCAGCGCCTCCAGCGGGTCCAGCCCGGCGTGCTGGAGGACGGCGACGTGAGCGTCGCCGCGGTGCTCGCGCAGCAGCGAGGCGCCGTGCCACAGGGCCAGGTGCGGGGCCTCGGGCACGGGGAGGTCGGCGAGCGCCGCGTACAGCGGACGGCCCGGTCGGACGCACCCCTCGGCGGCGCGCAGCGCGAGTTCGGCGGCCTCGGCCGTCTCCTTCGACGCCACCGCCTCCTCGCCCAGCAGGCGCCGCAGCATGGAGTCGGCGGCGCGCAGCCGGGCGGCGAGCACGGTCTCGGGGGCGGCCAGCTCCCACACGGCCGGCAGATGGCGGGCGACGAGGGTGTGGTGGAAGTTGTGGAAGGTGGCGGTGACGACCCCGGGGCCGACCCGGCCCAGCGCCGCGGCGCGGCCCGCGAAATAGACCGCGGAGGGGTCCTCGATGCCGTAGGGGGCCAGCTCGCGCGCCAGGTCGGGGGCGAAGTAGAGAGCCGAGTGCAGCGGGTTGACGACGTTGTGGCAACGCCGTCCGGCTTTGGCGGGAAGGGACGTCATACCCGCACGCTACCCGTCGGTAAGTTGCCAGGTGAAGACCGGAGGGCGCCGTTCCAGGAAAGCGGCCACCCCCTCGGCCCGCTCACCGCTCCCCCGGGCGCGCTCCTCCCAGTGGGCGACCCGCTCCGGCGGCACGGGGCCGTCCCCGGCTCCGTTCGCGAACTCCTTGGCGGCCGCCTGGGTGAGCTGCGAGCGCGAGACGAGCAGTCGCGCGAACGCCGCGACCCGCCCGTCCAGTTCGCCCTCCGGGTGCACCTCGTCGACCAGCCCGGTGCGCAGGGCCCGCCCGGCGCCGATCAGCTCGCCGGAGAACAGCAGGTACTTGGCGGTGGCAGGGCCGACCAGGGAGACCAGGCGCCGGGTGGAGGAGGCGCCGTAGACGATGCCGAGCTTCGCGGGTGTGATGCCGAACAGGGCGCTCTCGGCGGCGAAGCGCAGGTCGCAGGCGACGGCGAGCTGGCAGCCGCCGCCCACGCAGTGCCCGCGCACGGCCGCGAGCGTGGGCCGGGGGAAGGCCGCCAGTGCCTCCTCGGCGGCCACCGCCAGACGTCGGGACTCCTCGTCGCCCTCGCGCAGGGCGGAGATGTCGGCGCCCGCGCAGAAGGTGTCGCCCTCGCCGGTGAGGACCAGGGCCCGTACGGCGGGGTCGGCGGCGAGCCGCTCCAGCACGGCGGGCATCCGGCGCCACATGTCCGGTGTCATCGCGTTGCGCTTGGCGGGATTGCCGATGGTGAGGGTGGCGACGCCGTCCCGGACGGAGACCGGCAGGGCCGGACCGCCGGCCGGCGGGGTGTGCGCGGACATGGGCCGGATCGTAGCGGCAGGGGGAACGGCGGCCGGGACGGGGTTCGCGGAAACGATCGCGCAGGGTCGGTCACCGCAGCGAACGGTGCGTAAGCCTTCTGTCAATTGCCATCGAAAAGTGCCGACTTGCAGTCACAGGGCCGGGTCGCGCGCGCCGCGGGCCAACACTCGTCGCAAGAACCGGTCCGGAACCGGGCCGGACGGAAACGGCCGGCGACAGCCGAGAGCGGGGTGCGGCAGATGGACATCCTCGGGGGTTCCCTCCCTGACCGTGACGGACGGACGCCGGCCACGGCGCCGGACCCTCGGGCCGCGCCACCGCGACCCCTGCCGCAGCCGCGGGCACGGCCGCGGCCGTACGAGGGACCCCGGCCGTACGACGGTGCCTGGCGGTTCACCGTCCCGGTGCACGAGTCGTCCGTGCCCCGGGCGCGCCACACCGTGCGGGACCTCGTCGGCCGCAGGGGCGCCCCGGTCACCGGCGAGCTGATGGACGGCCTGCTGCTGGTCCTCTCCGAACTGGTCACCAACGCGGTGCGGCACGCGGCCCTGCTCTCCGCGGAGATCGGCGTCGAGATATCCCTCGACGCCGGCCGGATACGCCTGGGGATCGAGGACGGCCACCCCTACCGCCCGGCGGCGCTGGCCGCCACCCCGGGGCGCGATCACACCGGGGGGCGCGGGCTGCTGCTGGTCAAGGCCGTCGTCGCCGAGGCGGGCGGCTCCTGCGAGACCGAGCGGACCGCCTCCGGGGGCAAGGTGGTCCGGGTCGCCCTGCCGCTGCCCCCTCTGCCCCCGTCGGCGCCGGCCCGCTGACCCGCACGGGCCGGGCTCAGCGGGCCGACGGCGGTCGCGTCACCAGCCGGCCGGGGCCCCGGTCACCTCGCGGATGCCTCCCCGTGCCGCGTCCAGCACCGTCATGAACCAGGCCGAGAACGGCTCCGCCTCGTGCCGCTTGAGCAGTTCACCGGGCGTCACGAACGCCGTCTCCGCGATCTCCTCCGGGTCCGGCCGGAGCGTGTCGGACACCAGGCCCGCGAAGAGGTGGTTGTACTCCTGCTCGACCAGGCCCGAGGCCGGATCCGGATGGTTGTAGCGCACCGTCCCCGCCTCCCGCATCAGACGGGGCGCCACGCCCAGTTCCTCGCCGACCCGCCGCGCGGCGGCGACGAAGGGCGGCTCGCCGGGGTAGGGGTGGCCGCAGCAGGTGTTGGACCACACCCCGGGGGAGTGGTACTTGCCCAGCGCCCTGCGCTGGAGCAGCAGCCGGCCCATGTCGTCGAAGAGGAAGACGGAGAACGCCCGGTGCAGCCGGCCCGGGGCCCGGTGGGCGGAGAGCTTCTCCGCGGTCCCGATCGTTCTGCCGTTCTCGTCGACCAGCTCGAGCATGATCGGGTCCGCCGTGCCGTTGGTCATGTCCGCCCTTCACCGCGCATGTGTCGGAACGGCATCGCCCCTGTGTTCCGACCGTCCGCTCCAGTGTGCCGTACACGGACGGGGGCCGCTCGCCGGGCGGGCGGTAGGGGATCCCCGCAGCGGTGGCGGGGACGGGGCGTCAGTGGCACAGCCGCCCCTCGCGCGCCGCGTGCCCGTGCGGCTCCAGCTGGAAGGTGCAGTGCTCGACGTCGAAGTGCCGCCCCAGGCAGCTGTGGAGGTCCCGCAGGATCCTGTCGTGGCCCCCTTCGGCCTCCAGCGCCTCCCGGCCGACCACCACATGCGCGGAGAGCACCGGCATGCCGGAGGTGATGGTCCACACGTGCAGGTCGTGCAGGTCCTCCACCCCGGGCACGCCCAGGATGTGCGCCCGCACCCCGGCCATGTCCACATGCCGGGGCGCGGTCTCCAGCAGGACGTCGATCGCCTCGCGCGCCAGCCTCACCGTCCGCGGCACGATCAGCACCGCGATCAGCAGCGAGGCGACGGGGTCGGCCTGCCGCCAGCCGGTGAACATGATCACCAGCGCGGCGGCGATCACCGCCAGGGAACCCAGGGCGTCCGCCGCCACCTCCAGGAAGGCGCCCCGCACGTTCAGGCTCTCCCGCTGCCCGCGCATCAGCAGGGCCAGGGACAGGCCGTTGAGGGCCAGGCCGACGACGCCGAACAGGACCGTCAGCCCGCCGGGGACCTCCTCGGGACGGCGCAGCCGCTCGACGGCCTCCACCAGGATGTAGCCGCCCACCCCGAGCAGCAGCAGGGCGTTGAGCAGCGCGGCGAGGATCTCGGCGCGGGCGAGACCGAAGGTCCGCCGCTCACTGCCGGGCCGGTTGGCGACATGGATCGCCAGCAGTGCCATCCCGATGCCGACCGCGTCGGTGGCCACATGGCCCGCGTCCGCCAGCAGCGCCAGCGAACCGGTCAGCGCGGCGCCCGCGAGTTCGGCGAGCAGCAGGACGACCGCGATGGCCAGAGCGGCGCGCAGCCGCCCCCGGTACGCGGCTCCCGCCGTGCCCGGACCGGCCGGCCGCGCCCCGCCGTGGTTGTGCCCTGCGCCCATGGATGATGCCTCCCGTACAGCGGCCGGCGCCGCGTAGGACCGGTGCGGACGGGTCCCAGTGAACTACGGGCGGGGGGTATGGGGCAACGCGGCACTGAACACCGTTGTCATCCCCTCTGACCTGCCCTTTCCATTCACCCGGCGGATGGCGCCCGCCCGTTGGGGGAGCGGCCCGGATCACTCGGGGAGCGCGTCCGCGTCCCGCCGGGGGCCTCCGGCGCGGTGGCCGGGCCGGAGCAGACGCCATCCCTCCCAGGCCGAGGCCACCATCTCCCGCACCCCGTACCGGGGCGCCCAGCCCAGTTCCCCGCCGATCCGCTCGGCCGAGGCGACCACCCGCGCGGGATCCCCCGGGCGGCGCGGGGCGACCACCGGGGCGGGATCGCGGATGCCGGTGGTCTCGGCGACGAGATCGGCCAGCTCCCGCACCGACACGCCCTCGCCGGTGCCCACGTTCACCGTCAGGTCCCCGCCGGCCGGGCGTTCGGCCAGACGGCGGGCGGCGGTCAGATGGGCCTCGGCCAGGTCGGCGACGTGGATGTAGTCGCGCACGCAGGTGCCGTCGGGGGTGGGATAGTCGTCGCCGAAGATCCGCGGGGCCTCACCGCGGGTGAGGGCGTCGAAGAACACCGGGATGACGTTGGAGACACCGACGTCGACCAGTTCGGGCCGCGCGGCCCCCGCCACGTTGAAGTAGCGCAGGCAGGCGGTGGACAGCCCGTGCGCCCGCCCCGCGGCGCGCACCAGCCACTCGCCCGCCAGCTTCGTCTCGCCGTAGGGGTTCAGCGGGACGCATGGGGTGTCCTCGGTGACCGCGTCCACGTCCGGCATGCCGTAGACGGCCGCGGAGGAGGAGAACACGAACCGCCGCACCCCGGCGGCGGCCACGGCCTCCAGCAGCACCGTGAGCCCGTACAGGTTCTCCCGGTAGTACGTCAGCGGATGCTCCACCGACTCGCCCACCTGCTTCTTCGCCGCCAGGTGCACCACGCCCGTGACACCGTGCCCGGCGATCGTGCGGTCGAGCAGAGCGCGGTCGGCGACCGAGCCGCGCACCAGGGGCACGCCGGGGGGCAGCCGCTCGGGCAGGCCGCTGGAGACGTCGTCGAGTACGACGACCCCCTCACCGGCTCCCGTCATCGCCCGCGCCACGTGTGCGCCGACGTATCCGATCCCTCCGGTCACCAGCCATGTCATGGCCGCAGCCTAACCAGCGGCCGCGGGCCGTCGTGGGCGCGCTCCTTGTGCGAGTCGCCGGGATCGAGGATCCTGGAACGCGGTCCGTGGTGTTCTGTCACCTTTCGTGACGGCGGGACGGTCCCGCCCGGTGAATGCGGGGTGAACGGACGCTTCCACCTATCCGATAACCTCTGGCCACGTGCTGCCCGCCCCGAACGGGTGACGGCGCACTGTGACCGCTGCCCGGACGCCGCTCGCTCACGGACCGCGCCGCGGACGGTACGGCTTCCAAGGAGTGAGTTCGTTCTTGTCGACCGCCATTCTCACCGGTCCGCCGGTCGCGGGGGCGCCCCTGGAGGGCAGTCTGCGATCGCTGGGTTTCGACGTGCGGGTGGCGCAGGACGCCGCCGGAGCGGAGGCGGCCCTGGCGGCCGTCCCGGCCGGTGAGCGCGTCGCCCTCGTCGACCCCCGCTTCGTCGGGCACACCCACAGCCTGCGGCTGGCCCTGACCGACCCGCGCTTCCCCGCCGCCGCGATCCCCGGCGCGCTGGCCGTCCGGCCCGGGG
>NZ_JBXUOY010000227.1:0-8505 GCF_057196705.1 Streptomyces sp. ATLC9
GTCCTGGCCCTGCGTCTGGACCCGGCCGCGCCGCCGCGCGAGACGGCCGGGCGGGTGGCCGCCGCGCTCGCGGCGGACGAGACGCTGCGCACGCGCCTGGTGCGCGGCCTGGACCTGGCACTGCTGCCGCCGGAGGGAGCCCTGCCGGGACGTCCGCTGTACGACCGCGGCTGAACCGCACCGCCGGAACGGGCCGGAGCGCGGCCGAACGGCCGGCCGCGGGCCGCCCGGCCGAGGCGGCCGGCAGGGGTCGGCTCCCCTCAGCCGATGACCGGACCGGTGAACTTCTCGCCCGGACCCTGGCCCGGTTCGTCCGGTACCGCCGACGCCTCGCGGAAGGCGAGCTGGAGCGACTTCAGGCCGTCGCGCAGCGGAGCGGCGTGGTAGGAGCCGATCTCGGTGGCGGCGGCGGTCACCAGCCCGGCCAGCGCCTGGATCAGCTTGCGGGCCTCGTCCAGGTCCCTGTGGTCCTCGCCGCCCTCGGCCAGACCGAGGTTGACCGCGGCCGAGCTCATCAGGTGGACCGCGACCGTGGTGATCACCTCGACCGCGGGCACGTCCGCGATGTCGCGGGTCATCGTCTCGAAGTCGGCCGCCCCCGCGGCCCCTCCGGCGGCGCCGGGGGAGGGGGTGGGGGTGCCGCTGTCGTCGCTCATCGTTCTCCGCTTCCTGCCGATCGGGTGCGCTCCAGCCTAGGCTCCGTCCGTCGCGCCCCCCGGCGCGCCGGGGGAGGAACTTCCTCGTGGCCCTGCTATGCTGGGATATCGACCGGCCGGACCATCCTCTGGAGACAGAGGCTCGATCCGGCCCGCAAGTGGAGGCTCCGAAGCTCCCACCCGACCGACCCCCGGGTCGGCGGGTCACAGGTCAGGCTGCGCCCCGCGGTGTATCGCGGCGGTGCTCCCGGTCAATGAGGAGCCCCGCCTGCGTCCCGTCCGGGGCGCTTTCGCGTTCCGGCTCGGTGGTCACACCAAAGCAACCGTGCGCGGCTGTCCGCCAGGCATCCGCGTGGCGCAACCGAGGAGGCCCCATCAGCGCCGAGCCCCGCATCAACGACCGGATTCGCGTCCCCGAGGTGCGACTCGTCGGTCCCAGTGGCGAGCAGGTCGGCATCGTGCCGCTTGCCAAGGCCCTGGAGCTTGCCCAGGAGTACGACCTCGACCTGGTCGAGGTCGCGGCGAACGCCCGTCCGCCGGTGTGCAAGCTCATGGACTACGGAAAGTTCAAGTACGAGTCGGCCATGAAGGCCCGTGAGGCGCGCAAGAACCAGGCGCACACGGTCATCAAGGAGATGAAGCTCCGGCCGAAGATCGATCCGCACGACTACGACACCAAGAAGGGTCACGTCGTCCGGTTCCTCAAGCAGGGGGACAAGGTCAAGATCACGATCATGTTCCGCGGTCGTGAGCAGTCCCGTCCCGAGCTGGGCTACCGGCTGCTCCAGCGCCTCGCGGACGACGTCCAGGACCTGGGCTTCGTCGAGTCGAACCCCAAGCAGGACGGCCGGAACATGATCATGGTTCTCGGTCCGCACAAGAAGAAGACCGAGGCGATGGCCGAAGCCCGTGAGGCGCAGGCCGCCCGCAAGGCGGAGCGCCAGCAGCAGGGGAACGCGGCCCCTGCCGAGGAACACGCCGAGGCATGATCCGGCGGCCGCGGAGCCGGCCGCCGATCGCACGGGCCCTTCCCGGGCCCGGACAGCAACCGAAACAGCTGACGCTGCCGCACGCCGGTCCACGGCCGGCTCCGGCGGCGCCACCGACGAGGAGAGAACGGCGACATGCCGAAGAACAAGACGCACAGTGGTGCGAGCAAGCGCTTCAAGATCACCGGCTCCGGCAAGGTGATGCGCCAGCGCGCCGGCCGCCGCCACCTTCTCGAGCACAAGCCGTCCACGCTGACGCGCCGCCTCGCAGGCAAGACCGAGATGGCTCCGGCCGACGCCAAGAAGATCAAGAAGCTTCTCGGCAAGTGAGCCCGGCCGCCCGCTGATCCCCGCGATCGGCCGGGCGCAGGACACCGGACACCGGGACCCCATCGAACCTTCGGGCCGACGGCGCCGTAGCACGGCAGCCGGACCACCACACCGGCCCCGCGACAAGGAGTAATTCACGTGGCACGCGTCAAGCGGGCGGTCAACGCCCACAAGAAGCGCCGGGCGATCCTCGAGCAGGCCAGCGGTTACCGCGGCCAGCGCTCCCGCCTGTACCGCAAGGCGAAGGAGCAGGTCACCCACTCCCTGGTCTACAACTACAACGACCGCAAGCGCCGCAAGGGCGACTTCCGGCAGCTGTGGATCCAGCGGATCAACGCCGGCGCCCGCGCCAACGGCATGACCTACAACCGCTTCATCCAGGGTCTGAAGGCCGCCGAGATCGAGGTGGACCGCAAGATCCTGGCCGATCTCGCGGTCAACGACCCGAACGCGTTCGCCGCGCTGGTCGAGGTGGCCCAGAAGGCGCTGCCGAGCGACGTCAACGCCCCCAAGGCCGCCTGACGACGACACGGGACGCCACCGGACCCGCGGGCCGCCGAGCCCGCGGGTCCGGCCCCCGTCCCGGCCCGTCCGCCCCGTCCGGTGCGCCCGCCGGGAAGCCCCGAGAGACCCGAGAAGCGAGAACGCCGCGCCATGGCCGCCGCCCCGGAACTGACCTCCCCGCGCTCCCCGCGCGTCACCGCCGTCCGGCGGCTGGCCCGCCGCAACACCCGCGGCAAGGAGCGCCGCTTCCTCGCCGAGGGACCCCAGGCCGTACGCGAGGCCGTCGGCCACCGCAGCGGCGGCGAGCCCACGCTCACCGAGCTGTTCACCACCCCCGAGGCCGCCGAGCGGCACGCCGACATCGTCGCCGACGCCCGCGCCGCCGGGGCCCGCGTCCGCACCGCCACCGACGAGGTGATCGCGGAGCTGTCGCAGACCGTCACCCCGCAGGGACTGGTCGGGATCTGCCGCTTTCTCGACCTGCCCTTCGACCGGGTGCTGGCCGCCCGCCCCAGGCTGGTCGCCGTCCTCGCCAACGTGCGCGACCCGGGGAACGCCGGGACGGTGCTGCGCTGCGCGGACGCCGCCGGGGCCGACGCGGTGGTGCTCACCGACGCCTCGGTGGACCTGTACAACCCCAAGGCGGTACGCGCCTCCGCCGGCAGTCTCTTCCACCTGCCCGTCGCCGTCGGCGTCCCCGTGGAGCGGGCCGTGGCCGGGCTGCGCGAGGCGGGCGTACGGGTGCTGGCCGCCGACGGCGCGGGCGAGCACGATCTGGACACCGAGCTGGACGAGGGCCGCATGGGAGGCCCCACCGCGTGGCTCTTCGGCAACGAGGCGTGGGGGCTGCCCGAGGAGACCCGCGCACTGGCCGACGAGGTGGTGCGCGTGCCCATCCACGGGCGCGCGGAGAGCCTGAACCTCGCGACCGCCGCGGCGGTGTGCCTCTACGCCTCGGCCCGTGCGCAGCGCGCACCCGGAGGGTGCCGCAGCGTCACCCCGGGCTAGTAGGGTGGCGGCCCCGGGAACCGAAGGGGGTGCGAGCGGGAGTGGACGTGAGGACATCCGGCGGGCAGGGCGGTGCCCCGCCCGACGCGCCCCGTGCATCCCGTGTCCGCCCCGCCCGGCAGGGACCGCCGCGGCCCGGCGGCGCGGCGGTGCTCCCCGACGACCTCCCCGACGGGCTGGTCGTCGCCGACGCCCGCGGCCGGGTCGTCTGCTTCAACATCGCCGCCGCCCGCATCACCGCGCTGCCGTGCGAGGACGCGCTGGGCCGTCCCGTCGAGCAGGTCCTGCCCCTGGAGGACCTGGAGGGACGCCGCTGGTGGAAGGTCACCGACCCCTACGGGGGTCTGGCCATCCGCACCGGCCAGCCCGAGCGCAACCTCTTACTCCCCGGAGGCCGGGAGGTCCTGGTCTCCGCCCGGTACGTCCGCGCCCGTCCCGCCGGCCCCGTGCGGCGGCTGGTGGTCACCCTGCGCGGTACCGAGGCCCGGCGGCGCACCGAGCGCAGCCACGCCGAGCTGATCGCCACCGTCGCCCACGAACTGCGCTCACCGCTGACCTCGGTGAAGGGCTTCACCGCGACGCTGCTGGCCAAGTGGGAGAGGTTCACCGACGACCAGAAGCGGCTGATGCTGGAGACGGTGGACGCCGACGCCGACCGCGTCACCCGGCTCATCACCGAACTGCTGGACATCTCGCGCATCGACTCCGGGCGACTGGAGATCCACCGCCAGCCCGTCGACATGGCCGCCGCCGTGGAGCGGCACATCCGGGCCCACGTCGCCGCGGGCCGTCCCCGGGAGCGCTTCGCCCGCAGGATCGTCACCCCGCTCCCGCCGCTGTGGGCCGACCCCGACAAGATCGACCAGGTGCTCGGCAATCTGCTGGAAAACGCCGTGCGCCACGGCGCGGGAACCGTCACCATAGAAGTGGCACCGGCACGGACGAAGAGCGGCGACGAAGGAACGGCGGTCACGGTGAGCGACGAGGGCCCCGGCATCCCCGAGGAGTCGATGAGCCGCGTCTTCACCCGCTTCTGGCGCGGCAGCAAGCGCGGCGGCACCGGCCTGGGCCTGTACATCGTCAAGGGCGTCGTCGAGGCCCACGGCGGAACCATCACGGTCGGCCGCTCGCCCGCCGGCGGCGCCGAGTTCCGATTCATCCTGCCTGCGAGCGTCCCGGCCTTCATGGCCTGAGCGGGCACCCGCGGGCTCCTCCGGGTCAGTGGCGATCTTCCTCGCCCCGTAGACTCGACAACCGGTACCTTCGAGCGGCCCGGGAACCGGCTCCGCCGAGAGACAGGGTGCCGAAGCGCCGAGGCGGGGCGAAGCAACCAACCGAAACCACGGGCCAACCGAAAAGCACGGGAAGAGATGTCCGCACCCAACAAGTCGTACGACCCCGTAGAGGTCGAGGCACTGAAACCGGAAGAGATCGACCGGGCACGGGACGCGGCCCTCGCCGCGATCGCCGCCGCCGGCGATCTGGAGGCGCTGCGCGAGGTGAAGGCCGCCCACGCGGGCGACCGCTCGCCGCTGGCACTGGCCAACCGCGAGATCGGCGCCCTGCCGCCGCACGCCAAGGCCGAGGCCGGCCGGCGTGTCGGCCAGGCGCGCGGCGCGGTGGGCCAGGCCCTCAAGCGGCGCCGGGAGGAACTGGAGGCTGAGCGCGACGAGCGCGTGCTGGTCGAGGAGGCGGTGGACGTCACGCTGCCCTTCGACCGCGTCCCCGCGGGCGCCCGCCACCCGCTGACCACGCTGTCGGAGCGCGTCGAGGACATCTTCGTGGCGATGGGTTACGAGGTCGCCGAGGGACCCGAGGTCGAGGCCGAGTGGTTCAACTTCGACGCCCTCAACTTCCTCCCGGACCACCCGGCCCGCAGCATGCAGGACACCTTCTTCGTCCAGCCCCCGGAGGGCTTCGAGGGCGAGGAGTCCGGAGTGGTGCTGCGCACCCACACCTCGCCGGTGCAGGCCCGCTCCCTGCTGGAGCGCGAGCTGCCGGTGTACGTGATCTGCCCCGGCCGCGTCTACCGCACCGACGAGCTGGACGCCACCCACACCCCCGTCTTCTCCCAGGTCGAGCTGCTCGCCGTGGACGAGGGCCTCACCATGGCCGACCTCAAGGGCACCCTGGACCACATGCTCCGGGAGCTCTTCGGCGAGGGGGTGGAGACCCGGCTGCGCCCGCACTACTTCCCCTTCACCGAGCCGTCCGCCGAGATGGACATGGTCTGCTACGTCTGCCGCGGCGCCTCCGTCGGCAACCCCGACCGCCCCTGCCGCGCCTGCTCCTCCGAGGGGTGGATCGAACTCGGCGGCTGCGGCATGGTCAACCCGCGGGTGCTGACCGCCTGCGGGGTGGACCCGGAGCGCTACAGCGGCTTCGCCTTCGGGTTCGGCATCGAACGGATACTGATGTTCCGCCACAACGTCGAGGACATGCGAGACATGGTCGAAGGTGACGTCCGGTTCACCCGGCCGTTCGGGATGGAGATCTGATGCGGGTCCCGCTTTCGTGGCTGCGGGAGTACGTCGACCTGCCGGCCGACGAGACCGGCCGTGACGTCTCGGCGAGGCTGATCGCCGCCGGGCTCGAGGTCGAGACCGTCGAGCGGCTCGGGGCCGGGCTGAAGGGCCCGCTCGTCGTCGGACAGGTACTGGCGATCGAGGAGCTGTCGGGCTTCAAGAAGCCGATCCGCTACTGCCAGGTCGACGTCGGCGACGCCAACGGCACCGGTGAGCCGCAGAACATCGTCTGCGGCGCCACCAACTTCGCCGTCGGCGACAAGGTCGTGGTGATCCTGCCCGGCGGCGTGCTGCCCGGGGACTTCCGGATCGGCGCCCGCAAGACCTACGGCAGGCTCTCGGAGGGCATGATCTGCTCGGCCAGTGAGCTGGGCATGAGCGACGACCACGAGGGCATCATCGTGCTCCCGCCGGAGCACGAGGTGGGCGCCGACGCCATCGAGCTGCTGGAGCTGGTGGACGAGGTCCTCGACATCGCCGTCACGCCCGACCGCGGCTACTGCCTGTCCATGCGCGGCATCGCCCGCGAGACGGCGATCGCCTACGGTCTGCCGCTGCGCGACCCGGCGCTGCTGGACGTCCCGGTCCCCAACGACTTCGGCCACCCGGTGCGGATCGACGACCGGCTCGGCTGCGACCGCTTCACCGCCCGCACCGTCGTCGGGGTGCGCCCCGGCGCGCGCTCCCCGATCTGGCTCCAGCGGCGGCTGCAGAAGGCCGGGATGCGCCCGATCTCGCTGGCCGTGGACATCACCAACTACGTGATGCTCGAACTCGGCCAGCCCCTGCACGCCTACGACCGCTCCCGCGTCAGCGGGGCGATCGGCGTGCGTCGGGCCCGGCCGGGCGAGAAGCTCACCACCCTCGACGGCGCCAGGCGCGAGCTGCACCCCGAGGACCTGGTCATCACCGACGACAACGGGCCGATCGGCCTGGCCGGGGTGATGGGCGGAGCGGACACCGAGATCGCCGACATCCAAGAAGGGGCGGGCACCACCGAGATCGTCGTCGAGGCGGCGCACTTCGACCCGGTCTCCATCGCCCGCACCGCCCGCCGCCACGGGCTGTCCTCCGAGGCGTCCCGGCGCTTCGAACGCGGCGTGGACCCGCAGGCCGCCTCGGCCGCCGCCCAGCGCACCGTCGACCTGCTGGTGCTGCTGGCCGGGGGCACCGCCGAGGCGGGGGTCACCGAGATCGTCTCGCCCAGCGGTCCGCGCACCGTCCGGATGCGCGCCGACCACCCGGGCAGGGTCGCGGGCGTGGCCTACGGCCGGGAGACCGTCGTACGTCGCCTCCAGGAGGTGGGCTGCGACGTGTACGGCACCGACGAGCTGACCGTGGCCGTGCCCTCGTGGCGGCCCGACCTCGCCCACCCCAACGACCTGGCGGAGGAGGTCGTCCGGCTGGAGGGCTACGAGAACCTGCCCTCCACCCTGCCGCGGCTGCCCTCGGGCCGCGGGCTGACCGAGCGGCAGCGGCTGCACCGCCGGGTCGGTCGCGCGCTGGCCGGGGCGGGCTACGTCGAGGCGCCGAACTACCCGTTCGTCGGTGACGCAGCCTTCGACCAGCTCGGCCTGGAGCCGGGCGATCCCCGCCGCCGTACCGTGCGGCTGGCCAACCCGCTCTCCGACGAGGAGCCGGCGCTGCGCACCACGCTGCTGCCGGGCCTGCTCGCCGCCCTGCGCCGCAACGACGGCCGGGGCTCCCAGGACGGTCGGGGAGGGCTCGCGCTGTTCGAGACGGGCCTGGTCTTCCTGCCCACCGGCGAGGAGACCCCCGCCGTACGGCTGCCGGTCGACCGCCGTCCGACGGACGAGGAACTCGCCTCTCTCGGCGCCGCGCTGCCCAGGCAGCCGCGCCGGGTGGCGGCCGTCCTGGCCGGGGCGTGTGAGCAGGACGGCTGGTGGGGCAAGGGCCGCCCGGCGACCTGGGCCGACGCGGTCGAGGCGGCCCGCACGGTCGCCCGCGAGGCCGGTGTGGAGCTGGAGGTGGAGGCCGACCGGCACGCTCCCTGGCACCCGGGACGCTGCGCCGCGCTGTACGCGGGCGCCGGCGGCGAGCGCACCCTGGTCGGGCACGCAGGCGAACTGCACCCGCGCGTGATCAAGGCGATGCAGCTGCCCGACCGCACCTGCGCCATGGAGATCGGCTTCGATCTGCTGGAGCGGGCCTCCTCGGGCGCTCCGCAGGCCCCGCACGTGTCCGCCTTCCCGGTGGCCACGCAGGACGTCGCCCTGGTGGTGGACGCCTCCGTTCCGGCGGCCGAGGTCGAGTCGGCGCTGCGCGACGGCGCGGGCGAGCTGCTGGAGTCGCTGCGGCTGTTCGACGTCTTCACCGGCGAGCAGCTCGGCGAGGGGAAGAAGTCCCTGGCCTACGCCCTGCGCTTCCGCGCGCCCGACCGCACGCTGACGGCCGAGGAGGCTACGGCCGCCCGCGAGGCCGCGGTGGCCGCGGCGGTCGCGCGCACCGGCGCGGTGCTGCGCGGCGCGTAGC
>NZ_JBXUOY010000228.1:0-8382 GCF_057196705.1 Streptomyces sp. ATLC9
CGCAGCCGAACGTGCGCGACAGCTCGGCTGCCTGCGCATCGGTCGGGTAGAAGCGGTACTTGAAAGCCCGCTTCACGTGGGTGGTCTTCACGGCTCACATATTACCCCATCAGTTTGTGACGGAGTGCGGGCAGTCGCGGGTGGACGCCGGTCCGCCCTGGCGGCGAACCGGCGTTCCCTGCCCTGCTCCGCAGGAGCTTCGTTTCCTCCCCGCCCTAAAGGACGGGGCATCCACGAAGGAGAGCCCCGATGACTCAATCCTCACATGGAATCGAGTCTCTACCTGACACGGGGCGGTTCACCGGCAGCCGGGGTAGCCCTCGCTTGCGGTGCTTCGACTACGTACGTTCAGGAGCGTGGTTCCGGGATGCCCGGTGTGGTCCCCGAGCTGCCAGGGCTCTCCATTCCCATGCCCCAACCCATGAAGGTCGCGCTGAACAGGACCACGGTGATGGCCGTGAGCGTCCACCTGGTGGCCGCACTCTGCTTGGTGAACCAGGCCGTCCCGGTGGCTACAGCGAGCATTGCATAGCCGGCCAGCGGAGCCAGGAGCATGACAAGCAGCGAAGCTCCTAAGGCGCCGATGAGAAACCCTCTGGACGAGGCGCCAGGCTGGGCTGCGGTCCGAGCAGTCATCGGTCTTCCTTCAGAGGTCAGAGCTTCGTGTAGTAGTCGTAGTTGCCGTTGGCGTACGCGTCGAGGGTGATGACCGGGTAGTCCTTCTGGATGCAGATGACGCGAGGCGGGCAGTAGTGGAACGCGCCCTGGGCCCAGGTCCGGTATACCCACTTGTCGCCGTAGTAGTCCCACTGGCCGAAGTCGCGGCGTCCTTCATACGACCAGCCGAGGGCAGCCGCCCAACCGTAGACGTAGCCGGTCGTCTGGGGCGGGCTGATCGACGTCACCCGGTTGCTGCTGTAGCACCAGTCCACACGTAGGGTGAAACGCCAGATCTTGGAGTTGCTGACGTTCGAGCGCCACATCGTTATCTTGGCCCACTTGCACGCCTGGACCGAAACATCCTGCGTGCGAGCTTCCTTGAGCGCCTCAGGGTTGTCCTTGACCTCGGTGATCGACGTGGTCCTGGTCCCCACCCCTCGCTTGAAGCGCGGGTCTTCGGCCAGCTTGCGGTCGAGAGCGCTGACCCGGGCCGCGGCAAGCCTCTCGGCTTCAGCAACCACCTGCTGGCTGGAAGCGGGATGGTCGCCATTCCCCGACGACGACGCGGCTGCCGGGGCCGTGAGCGCGGTGGCCCCCATCAGCACGGCTGCCACGACCATCAAAATTCTTGCGGCTAACGATCTGGTCCCTTGCACGTAACCCTCCTCGGGTTCCTGTGGGGCGCACGGGAAACGCTCCATTGAGCACTCCCCGTGCTCGTGATGCGTGCGGGGAAAACATTCGCACGAATGAATGAATGTTCGATAAACGCAAAGGCCGGGGCTTGATCCCCTCATCCCACACCTCAAGCTCGCCGCAGCCCACACGGTCCCGACGCGACCCGAAATCACGGACGGCAGGCTGTCCCGCGCCGTGACGTTATTTCCCGTGAACAATCTCGCCGCCACTCAGCACCAAACACCTCCCGAACTCACGGAGAAATGACATCCCTTGAAGTGGACGAAGCCAGCCGCGTCGCCGGCGACGGGGATGAAGTTCGCCGCACCGCCGACGAGGTGGTAGCCCCACTTGGCGTCCCAGGAGGGATCGTCCTTGTCGGTGTCCAGAGCCTGGTACCGGGCCTCCTCCAGGAATCCGGTCGTATGGCCGGCGCGGGTACAGGGAGGCGGTCTTCCATGACGGCGGACAACGACGGCGGGGCCGGGAGCGGCGGGCCCGTGAACGGTTGGCGGGCGCGGCGCCCCCGCCAACCGTTCGGGACCACTTCCCCTCCCCCACCGCCCCGGTGACACGCACCGCGGCTACTCCTCGCAGCCCGTCTCCTCCATGCCCACCGGCAGGTACGCCTCGGCGAAGCGTTCGAGCTCCGCCCGCCAGCCGTCGGGCTCGGACACGTCGAAGCGCTCGACGGAGACGTCCAGGATGTAGTGGCCCCTCCTCTCCTGGTACGTGCACGGGTTGACCGAGAGCACCATGCCGTCCGAGACGACCGTGTCCGCGCCGAAGGACGCCTTCTTCGGGTTGACGAAACGGCTGGGATTCTCCGCCGCGAACTTCATGGCGTCGAGTTCCCCACCATCCGGGTATTCGCGGATGGTCACCTCTCTCCGTCCGTCGACGAACAGCAGGCATCTCATCGTGTCGTCCCCGATGGACCTCGTCTCCGCCTCGAACTTCTCGCCCTCCGGCAGCAACGGCCTCAGCAGCCCTGGCTCGATCTTCCTGCCGCAGATCTCCTCCGTCACCGTGTAGCCCTCCGAGCCGCCGCACGCGGACAGCGAAGCCACCAAAACAGCGGAAAGCAGCGCTCCCGCCGTCGTCCTGCGGATCTTTTCGAACTCCATCAATTGCCCGCCAGTTTGTTGGCACGGTCGTTTCCGCTGAACGCGGCGTCCCCGATCCTGTCCTGCACCAGGTAAATATTGCCCGCCCTCTCGTGATCCGGATTGACCCTGGCCCACTCCTTGGCGATGGCCTCCAGCTGGTCCTCGCGGACGGTGAAGGTCTCCGTGTTCTTTCTGCTGACCTCCTCGTCGATGCGGGCCTGTTCTTCCAACTGCCAGGCGTATGCCACCGCGTCCACACCACGCTGTACCGCGTCGCCGGCGACGGGGATGAAGTTCGCCGCACCGCCGACGAGGTGGTAGCCCCACTTGGCGTCCCAGGAGGGATCGTCCTTGTCGGTCTCCAGGGCCTGGTAGCGGGCCTCCTCCAGGAAGCCGATCGTCTGGCCGGCGCGCACCAGGGTCTCCTCCGGATCGCTGACGTCGTTGGCGTGGATATCCTGGACGATCGCCACGTTGAGTCCCTCGTTGAGGATTCCGTAAGCCTCCTGGTCGCGGGAAATCTGCTTGGAGACCTCCAGCAACTGTTTCCGGTCCAGCGGACTGCTGCTGTCGGAGAGACTGCTGGACGCCTCGTGCACGGTGTCCGAGTGGTTGGCGAGGACCTTGGCCATGTCGTCGCGGATCTCCGGCGGGAAGTCGTCGCCCGTCGCCGACAGGTACTTCAGTGAACGCTCCAGGACCGCGCCGTGCCGGTCCGTGTGCGGCACGAAGGCCGCGCTGTCGTCGTGGGGGTCGATGCCGGTGGCCGCCGCGAAGAGCGCGTCGCCGATGGCCTCGCGGGCGGCGAAGGGCGGGTCCTGCCCGATGCCGTCGGGGAAGCCCTCCCGTTCCTCGAGCACGTACCGGGCGTTGTCCTGCGGGTGCGTGGAGGTGAAGAACTCGGTGGACGCCTCGGGGTTGCGGCTGAGCGCCGTCATGAAGCCGGTCATCGGGTCCCGTCCCAGGTCGTTGTCGGCGCCGCCCGGGTTGAGGATGGTGTGCCCGGAGGTGGGGCCCTGCCAGCGGCGGCTCGGCAGGCCCATCTCCTTCTCCCGCCCGACCAGGGCGTCGCCGTAGTCGTTGAGGAAGTCCTTGTCGTATGTGCCGTGGTGCATCAGGTTGCTCATGACCTGGAAGCCGTACGGGCTGCCCTGGGTGGGGATGTCCAGTTGCCTGGGCCCGAGGTCGATGACCTCCTTCTTCCACGCCCGCATGGCGGGGCTGTCGCTGTGCGACGCCTCGGCCAGGACGACGCCGAGGTTCTCCTGCGCCTCCTTCAGCTCCTCGATCCGCTCGTCGCTGAAGGGACCGCCCTGCCGGGGGTCGTTGAGGTTCGCGTAGAACTCCAGGAAGCCCTTGCCGCCCATACCGGTCGCGAACCGCTCGGCGAAGGCCGGGTTGTCCATGTTCTCGGCCACGTGATCGTTGAACCGCTTGAGTTCGGCGTCCGTCATGGACGATCCCCTGGACGCCATCTCGAGGGCCTTCTCGGCCTCCTTGACACCCTGCTGGTCCCGGTAGTCCCGCAGGGAGGAGTAACTGTCGCCGCCGAAGTCGTACGGGTGTCCGGCGACGACGGCCCGCAGTGCGGCGGCCATCGTCTCGTCCGCCCGGCTCGCCTTGTCGACCGCCTGGCTGATCCGGTCCCGCACGGAGTCCAGGGTCTCCTGCGTGGGCCCGGGGTCGGTGTTGCCCTCGCCGCGCCGGTCGGGATGCACGGAGCGGGCGACGACCCCGTTGGGCCAGACGGTCACACCCTCCGGGGGGTTGTCGACGATCCGCTTCAGCTCGTCCCGGGCCGCCTTGATGGTGTCGTGGCCGTCCCGCAGGACGTCGCGGATGCTGGTCGCCTGGGTGACCGCGTCCTGGAACTCCTTGGCGGTCTTGTCCACGAACGTCCGCGTGACGGCGGCGTTCTCCCCCTGCCAGTCCGCCTTGTCCGACTTCGCCTTCATGTCGTTCCTGGCTTCGTCGGACAGGTTCTCCAGCTTGGCGACGGTCCTCGTCCAGTCCGTGACCGCGTCACCGAGCCTGCCCAGCCGGACGTGCAGCACGTCCTCGAACTTCGGTCCCATTCCTGCCCGCTTCCTCCTGCCGGGTCCGTCAGCGGTAGTAGTCGCTGATGCGGGACGGGTTCATCAGCTGTCCCCGGAGGTTGCGCATACCGGTCTCGATCCTCTCCTCCTCCGCTCCGTAGCTCCTGGAGGAGAAGTCCAGGTGGTTGGAGATGTGCGCGCAGGCCTCCAGCAACGTGCCGACCTGCCTCTCCCAGGTCTCCGCGACCTGGGACAGCGCGGCGCCCGAGGTGAAGTTGTCCCCGCTCAACCGGGTGCCTGCGCTCCTGCTGGCCGACACGGGATGCCTGCCGTCCGCCTTCAGGCCGGTATGCAGGCCGTGCGCGGCCCGGCCGATCAGTCCGAGGTCGTCCTGCCTGACGGTGAGGCCGCCCTGCCCACCGCCTCCACCACCACCGTCGAGTCGGTTCAACCGTGTCCGGGCGGAACGCTCCTGACCGGCCTTCGCCACCAACTGCGCCCACTCTTCGTCGAACGACACGCGCCGCTCCCCTTCCCCGCTCGGTCCACGGTCCGCTACCGGACGCTTACGCTACTGCGGGACACGAGACCGGATCCGGCCGGGTGGAGGGGCGCCGGGAAGAGAGTCGCCGGACGCCTGGTCCGGTGGTGGTACGCGCTCCCCGCGCTCCTGGGCCCGGCCGCGCTGCCGCGGCTGACCGTCCTCGCGCCCTGAGGCCGCGATACCGCCGCAGGCGGCCCGGAAGGTCCCGTACGGGTCACGATCCGCGCCCGTCTTCGCCTGCGGCGGCCGTGTGATGTGAGATGGGGGTGGAACACCCGTACGGGACGAATACGACCGGAGACGGCGAAGGGCAGACGTGGCACGAACCCAGGACATGCGCAGAATCGCACAGTCGGTGGCCCAGGGAGACGATCCGCGGGCCGTGGCCGAGGAGGAACTGCGCCGGCGACGGCGCGGCGGGGCCGGGAGCGGCGGAGGCGGTGAAGGCGGCGGGAGCGCCGAGGGCGGCGCCTCCCGCCAGGAGCCCTCCCAGCAGGACGGCATCGACCCGTCCGACTTCCCCGCCGCGCGGGAGCAGGGCGGCTCCATCGCCACCGTCATGACGCAGCAGACCGTTCCGCTGGCGGAGGCCGGGGAGGCGCTCAACCGCAGCGAGCAGCGGCGTGAGGGCGGCGGGCCGGTGCACGCCATCTGCCCGATGGTGCTGCCGCGCGGACGCTCCCTGCTGAGCATGCTCCCGGTGCTCATGCTGCTGGTGGTGGGCCTGGTGGGCTCCCTGACGGTGTCCGCGGCCGGCGGCAGCGTGCTGACCAACCCCCTGTTCGGCCTCCACTACTGGGTGCTGGCGGTGTCGGCCGTGGCGTTCGTGTGGTGGCGGCAGGGCATGGTGATGGTGCCGGACGGCTGCCAGGCGCTGATCACCCGCTTCGGGAAGCTGGAGCAGGTGGTCGGTCCCGGCCGGGTGATCCTGCTGAACCCGTGGAAGCGGGTGTCGTACATCCTCAACACCACCCGCGAGTACCCGTTCAACGCGCCGGTGCGCGAGGCCCCCACCCGCAGCGGGGTGAAGGCGTCGATCGACCTGTTCATCCAGTTCCGGATCGCCGACCCGGTGGAGTTCGTCTACACCCTCGGCGCGGTCCGCGGCTTCGAGGAGAAGCTGAGCAACGCGGTCAGCGAGACCATCCGCAGCCTGATCTACGAGCAGGAGGCCGCCGGCATCTACGACATGGTCGGCGAGGACACCGGCCGGCTCCTGGAGCAGCTCAACCAGCAGTTCCAGCCGGCGGTGGAGCTGACCAACGCCAACATCACGCACGCCGAGCCCTCCGACCGCAACTACCGCATGGACCTGGCCGCCCCGGAGATGGTGCGGGTCGCCAAGGAGGCGTACACCCACGAGTACGCGCTCCAGCTCCGCAAGGAGCAGGACGAGGGCGACCTGACCAGGGAACTGGCCGGCCTGCAGGAGACGTTCTCCGCGATCCAGGCGGAGATCGCCCAGTACCAGGCCCAGATGGACACCGCCGTGGAGCGGGAGACCAACCGGGCCCAGGCGCTGGCCCGGCAGCGCTATGTGCAGGCCGAGTCGGAGGCGAAGGCCAACGCCGCGCTGCTGGAGGCGCAGGCCCTGGACATCCGCGCGGTGACCGCCGCCGAGGCCCCGGAGATCCTGGAGTACCGCTACCGGCAGCAGATGCTCGACACCCTGGAGCAGGTGGCCGACCACCTGCCGCAGCTGGTGCGGGTCGGCGGCGCGGAGGAGTCCGACGGCACGGCCGGGGTCGACTTCCTTCGGCTGGCCCGGGAGATGATCGGCGAACACGGCACGGAGCTGTTCACGGACGACGATATGGCCGCCGTCCGCGCCCGGCTGCGGGAGGTCTCCGAGCGCATCGAACGGCGTCAGGAGGAGATCCGCGCCCTGCTGGCGGAGGAGCGGCCGACCGTACCGGCCGGGAGCGCGGCGGTTTCCGCCGGCGCGGAAGCCGCGGTCCCGCAAGCGCCCGGCGGGGAGCCCGGAGCGCCCGGAGCAACTGAAACGCCTGAAGCGCCCGGAGGAGCGCCCGCGACACCCGCGGCGTCCGACGACGACACCGAGGAGGCCGCGCAGTGAGCGCCGTGTCCACCGCCCGCAGGTCGGTCATCTCAGAGGCCGTCGCCCCCTGGAGCGAGATCGCCCAGCTGCTGCGCGGCGGCGAGGCGGGCACCCTGGTCCCGGTCATCATCCCCCGCCACCGCCGCCGGCTGTGGTGGCTGCTGCCACTGTGGCTGGGGGTGTTCGCGCTGCTGAGCGGCGTACTGCTGAGCGCGGGCGGCTCCGAGGGGCTGACCGGCGCCACCCGTGACTGGCTGGCCGCGCTCTCCTACGTCGTGGGCGTCCTCGCCCTGCTGGTCGGGGGGCTGTGGTGGTGGCGCTCCTCGATCGTGGAGATCGAGCAGGGCACCAACGGGGTCCTGACCCGCTACGGCGCGGTCACCCGCACCCTGGACCCCGGCCGCCACTACCTGTGGCACCCGTGGTCGCGGGTGGAGTTCGTGGTGGACACCGCCACAGAGATCCCCTACTCGGCCCCGGTGATGGCCTGCCCGACCCAGGAGAACGTGCCGCTGCGGTCGATCGAGTTCTTCCTGAAGTTCCGCATCACCGACGCGGTGCTGTTCGTGCGGACCATCGGCGCGGGCAACTTCGACCTGGTGCTCTCCAGCGCGGTGCAGGACGCCATCCGGCAGCGGGCGCGCCAGATGCGCACCGAGCGGGCCTACGACCTGCGCGGTTCGGACGTGGCCGACATGCAGGAGCTGCTCAACCGCCAGCTCTCCCGCTACGGGGTGCGCATCACCGGCTGCAACATCCCCGACGTGCAGCTCCCGGCCCAGTACCAGCAGCACCTGGCCACCCGCGAGCGGGTGGCCAAGGAGCGCGCCGCGTACGACCAGGAGTGGGGCCTGACCCGCAAGCGCCGCATCGACAGCCTCCAGATGGACATCGAGCGGGCGAAGAAGGTGCGCGACGCGCGCATCGTCGAGGTGAAGGCCGCCCTGAACCGGGCGCGCGAGGAGGTGGCCCAGCTCCTGGAGGAGCAGGAGACCAACGCGCAGCGGGTGCGGTTCGAGATCGAGACCCGCGGGCGCAGCGGTCTGATCGCCGCCGAGAACGAGGCACGCGCCCAGCGCCGGCTGGCCCAGGCGTACCGCGACAACCGGGCGGTCCTGCAGTACGAGCTGGCCCGCCGCCGTCTGGAGGTCGGAGCGGCCCTGGCCGGCAGCGCGCCGCGGCCGGTCGTGGTGCGCACCGACGGCGCCGGCGGCGGTGACACCTCGGCGCTGTCCACGCTGTTGACGGCCCAGCTGCTGCCGCGGCTGGCGGCCCCGCCGCCGGTGCGGTCGGCGC
>NZ_JBXUOY010000229.1:0-8331 GCF_057196705.1 Streptomyces sp. ATLC9
GGGGGGGCCGGGGGGGGGGGGCGCGCCGCCCGCCCGGGGGCGGCCCCCCCCCCCCCCCCCCACGGCGGTCCGGTCCCGTACCCCCGGCCGGTTCGGCCGTACGTCGCGGGCGAGCGGATCCGGGTCGGCACCGGTGCGTCTTCCGCGCCGACGTGGATCCGTGCCGGGGGCCGGCGGAGCGGCACGGGACGAAAGCGCCGGTTCCCTCTCCGGGGCCGGCGAGGTCTCACTCGGCGAGGAGGCGCCGGGGACCAGGGACCGGAGGATCGTTCGAAGGGATCCGCGCGACGGGGCAGCGGAGGGCAGGCGTGCCGTCGCGGCGCCGGCCGTCGCCGGACGCCGTGCGCACCTCCGGCGATGAGGAGGCGCCCGACCCGGATCCGGTGAGGGAGGAGGACGGGCCGGGAAGCCCTGCTCCCCGGCCACGGTTCATGTGCCGCGTCGGTCAGGGTTTGCCCGGTGGCGAGGCGTCCCCAGCCTCCGGCCGGGGGGACCCCGGGTGCGTGCGATCGCCGGGCGGCCGGAAGCCGCGTGTGGTTTGTCCTGCCCGGGCTCTCGGCCAACGCGGCGAGCGCGCGCGCCAGGGCGGCGAGCGGGATGAACCCTGACCGACGCGGCACATGGTGCCGTCACTCCGGGTCAGGCACCGGCCGCCGCGGTGTAGCGGGCGGCGACGTCCTCCCAGTCGACCAGGTCCCACAGCTTGGTGACGTAGTCGGGGCGGACGTTCTTGTACTGCAGGTAGTAGGCGTGCTCCCAGGCGTCGAAGACCAGCAGCGGCACGCTGCCCTGGCCGACGTTGCCGTGGTGGTCGTAGACCTGCTCCACGATAAGGCGGCGGCCCAGCGGCTCCCAGGCCAGCACGCCCCACCCGGAGCCCTGGACGCTCGTGGTGGCCACGGTGAGCTGCTTCCTGAACGCCTCGAAGCCGCCGAGGTGTTCGTCGATGGCGCCGGCCAGGGCACCGTCGGGGCGGTCGCCGCCGTCCGGGGAGAGGTTCCGCCAGAAGATCGAGTGCAGCACGTGACCGGAGAGGTTGAAGGCGAAGGTCTTCTCCAGGCCCACCAGAGCGGCCGGGGTGATCCGGTCCTCGTCGCGGGCTTCGGCGATCTGCTCGAGGGTGTCGTTGGCGCCCTTGACGTAGGCGGCGTGGTGCTTGGCGTGGTGCAGCTCCAGGATCTCCGGCGTGATGGCGGGAGCGAGCGCGGAGTAGTCGTACGGCAGGTCCGGAAGCGCGTAGGCGCCCATCAGGCACAGCCCCTTTCAGGTGGGTGATCGTCGCAAGCCAGCCTGCCCTTATTGCGAGTCAGTTGCAACAACAACTTCAATGCAGCAGCATGGAAGGGCGGGGCCGGCCCGTCAGCTTTCGGTGATGCGGCGCCATCGACAGGGCGCCCCTCCCGAGGGGTGATCGTCTTCTCACCCGGCACCCGCCGGTCCCGGCCGGCCCCGCCCCTGGCCACAGGGCCCCTGACCCGTACTCGTCCCTCGCCGGCCGCACGAGGCGGTGACGGACGCCCCGGAGGGCCTCCCCGCCGGAAAGCGGTGGCCTTCCGGAGACCGTCCGGTCACCCCTCCCGCGTGTACGCCCGAGCCGGGTCCCCGGCTCGGGCCGTGCAGGTCACGGCGGCGCGCCGGGCCCCGCCCGATGCCTCCCGGGCGGGGCGAAGGCGTACAGCTCCAGCACCTCGGGGCAGGGCGCGACGCCCGGCCCGCCGGCCCGGACCCAGGCGGCGATGTCCTCGATCGCGGCGGGGTCGTTGACCAGACCGAACCAGGCCGGCCGTGCGCCCGGCCGCCCGCCGGCCGCCGGGAGGTGCCCCCCCCCAACCCCGGGCGCCGGCCCCCGCCCCCCCAGGCCCGGCGGACGAGGGCCGCACCACGACCACGTTGGCCCGCTCGCACACGCCCAGACAGCCGGCGATCCGTACCCGCGTCTCCCGGCGCAACCGCGCGACCTGCCCGGCGTGGTCGACGCCGGCCACCTTGGCGCTGCCGCAGCGGCAGTCCCGGCACACCGTGACCCGGCACGGCGCCGGACCGCTTCTCTCAGACTCCTGGCGCACGACGGCGCGCTCCTCTCTCCTGGGGATCCGCTCCGGCTGAGGACGGCACGTGCCCGACGGCTCGCACGGCACCGCCCGCTCGGGGCGGCGGGAGGCCGGGTGTCCGCTCGCCGGTCGCGGCGGCGGCCCAGGCCGGGGCCGCCCGGAAGGCTGGTCAGATACCGGCCTGCTCGGCCGGCTCCAGCGGCGGAACCGGGCGGGGCCGGCCCTCGGCGTCGACCGCGACGAACGTCAGCCGGGCGGTGGCCACTTCTGCCACCGGCCCCGAGGCGTTCCAGCGTTCGGCGGTCACCCGCACCGCGGTGGTCATCGAGGTCCGCCCGGCCCGCTCCAACTCGGCGTGGACGCCCAGCAGATCACCGGCGCGTACCGGGGACAGGAAGGACATCCGGTCCACCGACACGGTCACGGCCGGGCCGTCGCCGTACCGGCCCCGAGCGGCCCCTGCCCGGGTGGGCCGGGGACCTCCGGCCCACCCCGCACCGCGTCCGGGGCGCGTCCACGGCGCCGCGCGCACCGATTACTTCAGGACAACCGTGCAACAGGTGCTGTCGCGGGAAGTCGGGTTTGCCTACGCTGATGCGCGCAGTCGGTTCACGCCTCCCGTCCGGCCCGGACGTCCGGTGGCGTGACGCAAGAGGGAACCCGGTGGGAATCCGGGACTGTCCCGCAGCGGTGAGCGGGAACGACCGCCGTCATCCAGCACTGGGCCCGGCATACCGGGCCTGGGAAGCGACGGCCGGTAGGTGTCCGCCGGTTCTCCGGCGGGCGTGCCCGCGAGTCCGAAGACCTGCCACTGCGCCCGTGCGGGACGCGCGGGCTGCTCACGGTGACCTCGAGGACTGGGTCGGCGGTACGGAAGGCCGCGCCGCGTGCGCGTGGCCGCACCTCCTCACCGACCGGTGCCCGGGGCTGGACTGCGGGAGGAGGGCGTGCTCGTGACCACGAAGGTCTCCGCCGTTCCCGCGGGGCGGGCCGACCCCCGGCCCGGCGGACCGGGCAGCACCGTGTCCGGCGTCTGCCACGGCACCCTGGGCGAGCTGTACCAGGGGCCGCTGCGGGCGGGCGCCGGTCCGGACATCGCCCTGGTGTCCTTCCCCGTGGACCGGCACTCCTGGGTGTACTTCACCCCGGGAGGCGCGGCCGGCCCGCCGAGGCCGCCGCTCGGCGAGAAGGCGGCGACCGCGGCCCGGCTCTTCCTGGAGCACTACGGCCTCGCCCTGCCTCCGGGGACCTGGAGCACGCACTCCGACCTGCCGGTGGGCGTGGGGATGGCCAGTTCCACCGCGGACGTCGTGGCGACGCTGCGCTGCCTGTTCCGGCTCTTCTCCCTGCCCTGGGACCTGGACGTGGTGCTCGGCGTCCTGGCGTCGATCGAGCGGGCCGACAGCGTCTTCCTCGACGAGTTCGCGCTGTACCTCAGCGGCCGGCACCGAGTGGTCCGGCGGCTGGGCACGGGCATCGGCTTCCACACCGCGTTCGTCCGCGAGCCCGGTTCGGTGGACACCGCCGCCGTCACGCCCCTGCTGCTGGAGCACTACCGGTGGCGCGGGGAGGAGTACGAACGGTGCCTGGCCGATCTCCTCAAGGGCTTCGGCTCGGGTGACCCGGCGGCCGTCGCCCGTGCCACGACCGTCAGCGCCTCGCTGTCCCAGGAGGTGCTGCCCAAGGCGGCGTTCGGCGATCTGCTCGCCCACCGCGAGCGGTTCGGGGCCGACGGCGTCTTCGTCGCCCACACCGGCTGCCTGGCCGGATACCTCTTCACCCGCCGCCCGGACGCCGACACCAGGTCCGAACTGTCGGCTTTCTTCCACTCGCTCGGCCACCAGTGCTCATTCACCCAAGGAGGCTACGGGTGATCCACCCCCACATCACCGACGCCCTGAAGGTCCCGGACCTGGTCCGGCTCACCGAAGAAACGATCCTGCTCCGGTTCGAGTCGATGAAGGTCTACTCGGCCCTCGCCGCCGTCCGGCACCTGCTGGAGCGGGGCACGGTCCGGCCGGGGCAGACCCTGGTCGACAGCTCCAGCGGCATCTACGCGTACGCGCTGGCGCTCGCCTGTCACCGGTACGGCATGCGGTGCCACATCGTGGCGTCCACCACGGTCGACGCGACCACGCTCGCCCAGCTGGAGATCCTCGGCGCCACCGTCGAACAGGTCAGGCCGTCGCGGAACCTCAGGCTCGACCAGGAGCTCCGGGTGCGGAGGGTGCGCGAGGTACTCGCCGAGCGCCCCGGCTGCCACTGGATGCGCCAGTACCACGACGAGGTCCACTACCTCGGCTACCACGAGGTCGCCGACCGCATAGCGGAGGCGTTCCCCTCGGCCGGGCTGACCGTCGTCGGCGGGGTGGGTTCCGGCGCCTCGACGGGCGGCATCGTGGAGAGGCTCCGGACGGCGGACCCCTCGGTGCGGCTGGTCGGCGTCCAGCCCTTCGGGAGCGTCACCTTCGGCAGCCAGGACCACCACGACCCCGAGGCGATCATCGCGGGCATCGGGTCGTCGATCGTCTTCGACAACGTCCGCCACCACCTCTACGACACCGTGCACTGGCTGGACTTCACCCACGCCATGTCCGGCGCGGTCGCCCTGCTGCGCGACCACGCCGTCTTCGCCGGGCTGTCCACCGGCGCCGGCTACCTGGCCGCGATGTACGAGGCCCGCCGCCATCCCGGCCGGGTGCACCTGGTGATCGGCGCCGACACCGGCAACCGCTACGTGGAGCGGGTCTTCGCCCGGCACGAGGAGGCCCTGGACCCCGCCGCGCTGAAGCCCGCCGAGGTCGGAGCCCCGGAGGAGATGACCATGCCCTGGTCGAGGATGGCCTGGCGGCGCACAGCCCGCCCCGACCTCTGGAAGGGGCGCGCGGCATGACCGTGGCCTGTCTGGAGTCGCTGACCTTCGGCCTCGGGCACCTGGTGCGCGCGGCCGGTGCGCTCGGCGAGCGGCTGCTGCTGCTGACCCGCGACCCCTCCTACTACGCCTACGAGCTGGAGCGGCTGCCGGCGGGCTCCCTCGATGTCGTCGAGACCGACACCTTCGACGTGGAGCGGGTCGCCGGCGTGCTGGACCGTACCCCGGAGCTGCGCGGTCTGATCAGTTCCACCGACACCTGGACCCTGGTCGGGGCGGAGCTCACCGCGCGTCTCTCACTGCCCGGCCTCGACGGGGCCGTCCTGCGGCTGACCCGGGACAAGGCGGCCGTGCGCAACCGGCTGCACGAGGCCGGCCTCACGCGCGGGCGGGCCGCCGAGGCCGCCGGGCCGGGCGCAAAGCTGCGCGGGCCGCTGCTGGAGGAGGTCGGCCTGCCGGCGGTCCTCAAGGACACGGCCGGCACCGGGAGCCAGAACGTCTGGCTGGTCCGGGACGAGCGCGAGCTCGACCCGGTCCTGCGCCGGGCCGCGCAACGGCCCCTGAAGGGGCGGCTGTTCGCCGAGCCCTACTTCAGCGGTCCGGTGTACAGCGCCGAGACCCTCACCTGGGCGGGCCGCACCCGGCTGCTGGGCGTCTCCAGCAGGCTCATGTCGGCCGAGCCCCACTTCCGCGAGGAGATCACCGCCTTCCCCGTCGCCTTCCCGAAGGCCCTGCGGGTATCGCTGGAGAGGTGGACCGGCGAGGTGCTCGCCGCCGTCGGGTACACCGACCGCTTCGCGCACGTGGAGTTCGTGCTGACCGCCGACGGTCCGGAGGTGGTGGAGATCAATCCCCGGATCGGGGGCGCGCTGGTGGGCGAGGGTCTGTGCCGGGCGCTCGGCGTCAACGTCTACGAGGCGGTGGTCGAGGCGGCGCTGGGCCGCCGTCCCCGTCTGATGGACGCGGACCTGCCCGGCGGTCCGGCCGTGGCCTTCGTCCTGGGCTACCCGGCCGAGCCCGGTGTGTTCACCGGAGTCGCCGGGCTGGACCGGTTGGCGGACATGCCGGGGGAGCCCGCCTGGTATCCGGTCAAGCGGATCGGCGATCCCGTCGATCATCTGACCGACAGCCGCGGCTACGCGGGCATCGTCTACGCCGAGGCCGAGACGGCCGAACTGGCCACGCACCGGGCCGTGGCCGCCGCCAACGCCCTGCGGGTGCTCACCGAACCGCTGCCCGGACCGCCGACGGGCGTCCGGTGACTGAGCGGGCACCCGAGCAGGCACCCGAGCGGACGCCTGGGCCTGGACCAGGGCCAGGGCCAGGGCCAGGGCGCGCGGCGGGGGTGCGGGCCGCGCTGGGGGCGCTCGACGGGCCGCCGCGCTTCCTGCTGCTCAGCTCGTTCCTGATCCCGCTCGGCAGTTTCATGGTGCTGCCGTTCATGTCGGTGTTCCTGCACGAACGGCTCGGGATGGGCCTGGGCGCGGTCGGTGTCGTGCTGGCCGCGGCCTCCCTGGTGCAGTTCTCCGGCGGGGTCTTCGGCGGGGCGCTGGCGGACCGGATCGGGGTGCGCCGCACGATGCTGTGGGCGCTGACCGTGCGTACGGCCGGCTTCGTCGGACTGCTGCTGGCCCTGCGCTGGCCCGCTCTCGCCGTCGGGGCGCTGATCCTGACGTGCTGCGGCGCCGCGCTCTACCTGCCGGCCAACAAGGCGTATCTGGTGCACGGGGTGGACGAGGAGCGCCGTCCGGCGTTCCTGTCCGCGGGCAACGCGGCGCTCAACGCGGGCATGGCGGTGGGCCCGCTGGTCGCCGGGCCGTTCGTCCTGTCCTCGCCCGGCTGGCTGTTCGCGGCCGTCACGGCGCTGTTCGTCGCGGTCACCGCGGGCCACGCGCGGCTGCCCGAGACGGGCGGGGAGCGGCCCTCCGCCCCGGCCGCCGGCCGCCCGGGCCTCCTGGCCGGTGTGGCCCTTGTGCCCTTCGCCGCCAACGCGCTGGCGTTCTACCTCTACTTCCACTTCCAGCACTTCCTGGCGGTGTACGCCGTCGAGCGGGCCTCCGGCGAGTTCTACAGCCTGGTGCTGCTGCTCTGCTTCACGCTGGTCATCGTCGTACAGCCCCTGGCCTCCGGTCTGATCCGGCGGATGCCGTACGCGACGGCCCTCGCGGTCGGTTTCACCGGGCTGGCGGCCGGACTGGCCGTCCTGGCGGTCGGCACCCGGCCGGCGCTGCTGGCGGGCGGGGCGCTGGTCACCCTGGGCGACATCGTGCTGTTCCTGAAGAACGACCTGGAGGCGCTGCGCCGCAGCCCCCGCTCCGACGCGGTGGTCTTCGGCCAGCAGCGGCTGGCCGCGGGGCTGGGAGCCTGTGCGAGCGGAGTGCTGGGCGGGCAGCTGTACGGCCTCGGCGAACGGGCCGGGGAGGCCGGCTGGTTCTGGCTGCTGGCCGCCGCGCAGTGCCTGCTGCTCCCCCCTGTACTGCTGACGCTGCGCCGCCGCACGGCCCGGCGTCCCACCCCCGAGGCGACGACGAAGGAGCACTGAGACCGCATGGCACGGACGGGCGGGTTCCAGGACGACGGTTTCTGGACCGAGTTCCACGACTTCCTCTTCTCCGGGCAGCGCTACGAGCAGGCCGAGGAGCTGCTGGACACCTCTCCCCTGCTGTCCTTCGCGCCCCGGTCGAGGGTGCTGGACCTGTGCTGCGGGCCGGGGGTGTTCACCGTGCCGCTCGCCCGCCGCGGCCACGAGGTGACCGGGGTGGACATCAGCCCGGCGATGCTGGAGCGGGCACGCGAGCGGTCGGCCGAGGCCGGCGCTCCGGCCGTCTACGTGCGGGCGGACGCGCGCGAGTACGAGGCGCCGGGCGCCTTCGACGTCGTCCTCAACATGTTCACGTCGTTCGGGTACTTCGAGGACCCCGCCGACAACGCCCGGGTCCTCGCCACCATGCACGCCTGCCTGGCGCCCGGCGGCACCCTCGTGCTGGATCTCGCGGGCAAGGAGCTGCTCGCCCGCAGGGTCACTCCGCCCAAGGTGGTGCGGCGCGGGGAGGACCTGCTGGTGCAGACCGACACGGTGCTGGACGACTGGGCGCGGCTGCGCAGTGACTGGGTGCTGGTCCGGGGCGAGCGGGTGACGCGGGCCACACTGGTGTGGTTCGTCTACAGCGCCGTGGAGCTGCGGCGGATGGCCGAGGAGGCGGGGTTCGGCCGTGTGGAGGTCTTCGGCGGCTTCGACGGCCGCCCCTACGACGAGGACGCCGAGCGGCTGGTTCTGCGGGCGGTCCGCGAGGGGTGACGTGAAAGAGGCGCGCGACCGGTGCCGTACTCCCTTTCACCCTCGTCTCGGATGAACGTAGTATCAGCTGGTCATCACCGCGACGGGAGACAGGAAGCCGGTGCGAATCC
>NZ_JBXUOY010000230.1:0-8265 GCF_057196705.1 Streptomyces sp. ATLC9
GACGAGGCGCTGGCCGCCGCGGACGCGGCCGGGCTCGGTCTGGGCGGGAGGCTGCTGTGGCGCGAGGTGCGCACCCCCGCCGACACCGAGCGGGAGACCGGGGCCCCCGGCGGCGCGGTGCCCGCCCCCGCTCTGGCCGGGGCGGACGGGGCCTTCCTGCGTGCGGCCAATTCCACGGGTACGGCCGGGCTGTACCGGGTGGGCGGTTCGGCCCATCCGGGAGGCGGGCTGGCACACGCCGGGATGTCGGGGGCGCTGGCCGCCGGGCTGATCGTCGAGGGGGACGACTGGCGCGGCTCCCGGTGACGGGACCCGCCCGGCGGGACCCGGCTCAGTAGCGGGGCTGCTCTCCGTGGGGGTGGGCGGCTCCGGGGGCCGGGTCGTACCCGCCCTCCCCGTATCCGTACCCGCCGTACCCGCCGTCCTCGCCGTACTGCCCGGGCTGCGGCTCGGAGCCGCGCTGCTGCGGCACCCACACCCCGCCGGGCGGGGTGTGGCCCGCGTACGGGTCGGCGGGGTGGCCCGCGCCGTACCCGTCGGCGTAGGAGGCACCGGAGGCGTCGGAGGCGTCGGCGTACGGGCCGGAGTAGGCGGCGTACTGCTGCTGCCCGTCGCCCGTACCGTAGCCGTGGTCGTGGTCGTAGGAGCCGGCGTACTGCCCGGCCTGGTCGTAGCCGGGGTAGCCGGTGTAGTCACCGGTCGCGTACGGGGCGGAGTGGGCGTCGTACCGCTCCTGCCCGTCATACCGCTCCTGCCCCTCGTACCGCTCCTCCGGCTGCCCGGAGGCGGGGGCGTCCCGCTCGTAGACGCCGTAACCGCCGGTGTCGTCGGGCAGCGGCTCCGGGTTGTACGCGGGAGGGGCCGCCGGCTCATGGACCTCCAGCCCGGAGACCTCCAGGTGCGGCTCGGCGTCCTGGGGCGGCGTGGGCCGCACCTCGCGGCGGCGCCTGCTGGTGCCGGGCATGCCGCCCAGCGCCCAGCCCGCGGTGAAGCCGCGCCGGTAGGAGAGGGTGACGAAGGTCTGGCCGACCGCGAAGGCCGCCCCGCCGAGCGAGATGACCGTCAGCGACACCGGCACCGAGGGGATCACCACCACCCCGAGGACCACCAGGGTGAACCCGCCGAAGGCAAGCAGCCGCCAGCGCAGCCTCGCCTTGTACTGCAGCAGCACCTCGGCCAGCAGCCAGACCGCGACGACACCGAACGCGATGTAGAGGAGCGTCCACCCCATGTGCGTCCTCCCACCCCGTCTTCTAGCCCCGCCTGTGCAGGCCCAGATTCTCGTAGATCTCCAGAGTCGCCGTGGAGTGGTTGAGGGTGATGAAGTGGAGTCCGGGGACGCCCTCGGACATCAGCCTCGCGCACAGCTCCGTGGCGTACTCGATTCCCAGAGAGCGTACAGCGGCCGGGTCGTGCTCCACCGCGAGGATGCGCTCGGCCAGATCCGGGGGGAAGGCCGCGTTGCTCAGCTTCGCGAACCGCTCGATCTGCCGCACGCTCGTGACGGGCATGATCTCCGGAATGATCGGGACGTCGCAACCCGCGGCGGCCACCTTGTCGCGCAGCCGCAGGTAGTCGTCCGCGTGGAAGAACATCTGCGTGATGGCGTAGTCGGCGCCGGCCCGGCACTTGTCCACGAAGTACCGGATGTCGCTGTCCCAGTCGGGCGAGCGCGGGTGCATCTCGGGGAAGGCGGCCACCCCGACGCAGAAGTCCCCCGACTCCTTGATGAGCCGGACCAGCTCGGCGGCGTAGGTGATGCCCCGCGGATGCGGTACCCACTCGCCAGTGGGGTCGCCGGGCGGGTCGCCGCGGACGGCGAACATGTTGCGGATGCCGGCGTCCGCGTACTGGCCGATGACGTTGCGCAGCTCGGCCACCGAGTGGTCCACCGCGGTGAGGTGGGCGACCGGGGTGAGGGTGGTCTCGGTGGCGATCCGCTCGGTGGCGCGCACGGTGCCCTCCCGGGAGGAGCCTCCGGCGCCGTAGGTCACCGACACGAAGGTGGGGGCGACGGCCTCGACACGGCGGATGGCGTTCCAGAGGGTGCGCTCGCCCTTCTCCGTCCTGGGCGCGTAGAACTCGAAGGAGTACGAGCGCTCGCCGGAAGCGAGCAGCTCGCGGACGGTGCGCGCGCGGTCCGTCCTGGTGGAAGGGGTACCGAGGGCCATACCGGCAGGCTAACCGGCGCCCCGGCCGCGCACCGCATCTCCGGGGCCATATGTCCGTTTGACCCGTCTGCCGTCCAATGGGTGGACACCCGTCCCGGCCGCGGGCGGCCTCAGACCGACCGCAGCCGCGCGGCGAGGTCCGCGGCGGCGGCTCCCGGGTCGTCCGCCTCGGTGATCGCGCGGACCACCACGACCCGCCGCGCCCCGGCCTCCAGCACCTGGTCCAGGTTGGAGGCGTCGATCCCGCCGATGGCGAACCAGGGCCGCTCCGGCCGCAGCCGCGCGGCGTACCGCACCAGGGAGAGCCCCGGGGCGGGGCGGCCGGGCTTGGTGGGAGTGGGCCAGCAGGGGCCGGTGCAGAAGTAGTCCACGCCCGGCTCGGCCAGCGCCGCGTCCACCTCGGCCTCGGTGTGGGTGGAGCGGCCGATCAGGACTTTGTCGCCCAGGATCGCGCGGGCGGCCGGCACCGGCAGGTCGCCCTGCCCCAGATGCAGCACGTCCGGGCCCGCGGCGTGGGCGACGTCGGCGCGGTCGTTGACCGCCATCAGCTTCCCGTGACGGCGGCAGGCGTCGGCGAGGACGGCCAGGTGCTCCAGTTCCCCGGCGGCCTCCAGGGACTTGTCGCGCAGCTGCACGATGTCGACGCCGCGGGAGAGCACCGCGTCCAGGAACTCCGCCAGGTCGCCGCGCTCCCGGCGCGCGTCCGTGCACAGGTAAAGGCGGGCGTCGCCGAGCCGCTCGCGTGCGGTCGCTGCCATGCGGGAATCCCCCCGGAACGAGGCGTGCGGATCCGGCGCCCGGGCGGGCGCCGGATCCGCACGCCGGTGGTCGGTCATACGGTTGGTCGGCCTCGTCCGGCCCTGCCGGGCCGGGTCGTCCGCGGTGAGGCGCCGTTCGGACGGCCGGCGTCAGACGGCCAGCGCCTGGGCGCGCCGCTTCACCTCGGTGCCGCGATTCTCGCGCAGGGCCCGCGCCGGGGTGCCGGGCAGGGTGTCATCGGGCGTGAACAGCCACTCCAGCATCTCCTCGTCACTGAAGCCGTCGTCCCTGAGCAGCGTGATGGTCCCCGTCAGGCCCTTCACCACCCGGCCCTCGCCGATGAAGTCGGCGGGTACCTGGAGCACCCGGTTCTCCCCGCGGCGCACCGCGATGAGCTGCCCCTCCTTGACCAGCTGCCGCACGCGCGTCACCTCGACGCCGAGCCTCTCGGCGACGTCGGGGAGAGTCAGCCAGGCCGGGACGAGAGCATCGGTCTTCGCGTCAATCTCGTTCACGGGAACCAGCCTGCCATCTGCCACCGACAGTCACTAGCGGGCCGCGCTCTTCAGGGGGACGGACGGGTCGGCGGCCCGCGTCGGGTCCAGGGCCGTGCCGCGCTCGATCAGCTTCCGCCCCTGGGTCAGGTCCCGCGGACGGCCCACCGCCAGCAGGGCGCGCAGCACACCGCCGCGCAGCCAGCACACCGACCAGGCCGCGTCCGCCGGATCGCCGCGCCACAGCATCTCGTCCTCGCCGGTGTGGTGGCCCGCGTACTGGACGAAGCGGCCGAACTGCTCGGACCAGAAGTACGGCACCGGGTCGTACAGCGGTGTCTCGGCCTCCCCGGCGGCCAGGCCCGAGGCGACCGTGCGGGCCCCCTGGAGCGCGTTGTCCCAGTGGTGGACCAGCAGGCGGCGGCCGTAGCGGGCCGACGGGTAGGAGGCGCAGTCCCCGACTGCGCGGACACCGGGGGCGGAGGCGCGCAGGTACTCGTCGGCGAGGACCGAGCCGTCCTCGCCCAGCGCCAGGCCGGAACCCGCCAGCCAGCCAGTGGCCGGGCGCGCGCCGATCCCGGTGACGACCGCGCCCGCCGTCAGCACCGAGCCGTCGGACAGCTCCACCTCGCACACCGGGTTCTCCGGCGTGCCGGCCGCGGCGACGCCCGTGACGGCGCACCCGGTGCGCAGTTCGGCGCCCGCCTCCTCGTACCAGACGCGCATCCGGGCCGCCACGGACGGCGGCAGCGCACCGGCCAGCGGCTGACCGGCGGCCTCCACCACGGTCACCCGGCAGCCGGCCTCGCGGGCCGCGGTGGCGAACTCCGCGCCGATCCAGCCGGCTCCGACGACCACCACCTCCCGGCGCCCGGCGAGCACCGGCCGCAGCCGCTCGGCGTCGTCGAGGGTGCGCAGCGGGTACACCCCGGGGACGCCCCCGGCGCCGGGCAGGAGGACCGGCGCGGCGCCGGTGGCGACGACCAGGTGGTCGTAGGGCAGCGGGCCGGCGTCTGTGTCCGCCTCCCGGTCGCCGGTGCGCAGCCCGGTGGCGGCCGTGCCCAGGCGCAGGTCCACCTCCAGGGCCCGGAAGTCGACGTCGAAGGCGGATCCGGCCGCCCTGCCCAGCAGCACGGCCTTGGACAGCGGCGGCCGGTCGTACGGCCGGTGGGGCTCCTCGCCGACGAGGGCGACCGCTCCGGGCCAGCCCTGCTCACGCAGCTGCACGGCGGTCTGCACCCCGGCCATCCCGGCGCCGACGACGAGGACCCGCTGCCTGCTCTGCTGCTCGGTTCGCACACTCACGCGATCACTGTAGGAGGTCGGAGCGGGCCCCGGGACAGCCTCGCGGCAGGGCCCGGTGAGAGCCCTGCCACAGCCGCCGCGCCCGCCGGCGCCCGGGCTCCCCTTCAGCCCCGGCGGGCACGCGGATAGGGTGGGCGTCGTTCCGGGAGCGGGAGGGGACTCCGGCGGACCGGAAGCGGAACGAGGAAGAGCGCGGGAGCCCGGCGCACCGGGCTGAGAGGGAGGCTTGCGCGGCCTCCGACCGTACGAACCTGATCCGGGTCATTCCGGCGAAGGGAGGGGCACGGCGCTCATGCACGTGCTGATCATCGGCGGTGGCGTCATCGGGCTGGTCACCGCCTGGCGGACCGCGCAGCGAGGGGCGCGGGTCACGGTCGCCGACCCGGCGCCGGGCGGCGGCGCCGCCCGGGTGGCGGCCGGGATGCTGGCGGCGGTCACCGAGCTGCACTACGGCGAGGAGTCCCTGCTCGCCCTCAACCTGGCCTCGGCACGCCGCTATCCGGCCTTCACCGCCGAACTGGAGGAGGCCTCGGGCCTGGGAACCGGATACCGCGCCTGCGGCACACTGGCCGTCGCGCTGGACGCCGACGACCGGGCGCATCTGCGGGAGCTGCACGCGCTGCACCGGCGCTGCGGGCTGGAGTCGGCGTGGCTGACCGGCCGCGAGTGCCGCCGCCTGGAGCCGATGCTCGCTCCCGGGGTGCGCGGCGGGCTGCGCGTGGACGGCGACCACCAGACCGACCCGCGCAGGCTGACGGCCGCGCTGCTGGCCGCCTGCGAGCGGGCCGGGGTGCGCTTCGCGCGGCAGCGCGCCGAGCGGCTGTCCCTGTCCGGCGACCGGGCGGCCGGGGCACGGCTGGCCGACGGCACCGCGGTCGGGGCCGACCGGGTGGTGCTGGCGGCGGGCGGCGAAAGCGGTCGGCTGGCGGGGGTGCCCGAGGAGGTCCTGCCGCCGGTGCGCCCGGTCAAGGGCCAGATCCTGCGGCTGCGGATCCCCGGCCCGTACGCCCCGTTCCTCTCGCGCACCGTGCGGGCCCTGGTGCGCGGCGGCCATGTCTACCTGGTGCCCCGGGCCGACGGCGAGCTGGTGCTGGGCGCGACCAGTGAGGAGCGGGGCTGGGACACCACCGTGACGGCCGGGGGCGTCTACGAGCTGCTGCGCGACGCGCACGAACTGGTGCCCGGCATCACCGAGCTGCCGCTGGTGGAGACCCGCGCCGGCCTGCGCCCCTGTTCCCCCGACAACGCCCCCCTGCTCGGCCCGACCGCCCTGCCCGGCCTGCATCTGGCCACCGGCCACCACCGCAACGGGGTGCTGCTCGCCCCGGTCACCGGCGACGCCCTGGCCCAGGCCCTGACCACCGGCGAGCTCCCCGAGGAGGCACGCCCGTTCACCCCCCGGCGTTTCGACCGCACGCTTCAGGAGAGTCCTCTGTGAACACCGGCGCACCCCGTACCGCCGCGACCGTCACCGTCCACGTCAACGGCGAGCCGCGCGAGATCGCGGCCGGTCTCGCCCTCGACGCGGTCGTGTCGTCCCTGACCACCGCCCCGGCCGGCGTCGCCGCGGCCGTCAACGAGACCGTCGTGCCGCGCGGGCGGTGGCCGGCGACACGGCTGTGCGACGGCGACCGGGTCGAGGTCCTGACCGCGGTGCAGGGGGGCTGACGGCGCCATGGCGGACGACACCCTCACCATCGCCGGCACCTCCTTCGCCTCCCGGCTGATCATGGGCACGGGCGGCGCGCCCAGCCTGGACGTGCTGGAGCGGGCGCTGCTGGCCTCGGGTACCGAGCTGACCACCGTGGCGATGCGGCGCCTGGACCCGACCGTCTCCGGCTCGGTGCTGTCGGTGCTGAGGCGGCACGGCATCCGCGTGCTGCCCAACACCGCCGGCTGCTTCACCGCCGGGGAGGCCGTGCTCACCGCCCGGCTGGCCCGCGAGGCGCTGGGCACCGACTGGATCAAGCTGGAGGTCGTCGCCGACGAGCGCACCCTGCTGCCCGATCCGGTGGAGCTGCTGGAGGCCGCCGAGACGCTGGTCGACGACGGCTTCACCGTCCTGCCGTACACCAGTGACGATCCGGTGCTGGCGCGGCGGCTGGAGGACGTGGGCTGCGCGGCGATCATGCCGCTGGGCTCGCCCATCGGCTCCGGCCTGGGCATCCGCAACCCGCACAACTTCCAGTTGATCACCGAGCGGGCGTCCGTCCCGGTCGTCCTGGACGCGGGCGCGGGCACCGCCTCGGACGCGGCCCTGGCCATGGAGCTGGGCTGCGCGGCGGTGATGCTGGCCTCCGCCGTCACCCGCGCCCAGGAGCCGGTGCTGATGGCCGAGGCGATGCGGCACGCGGTGGAGGCGGGACGGCTGGCGTACCGGGCGGGCCGGATCCCGCGGCGGCACTTCGCGCTGGCCTCCTCGCCGGCGGAGGGGATGGCGGACCTCGACCCGGAGCGGCCGGCCTTCGGGTGAGCGTCCGCGGGCCGCGCCGCGATGCCGCGGCGCACTCCGGTGCGCCTGCCCCGGTGCGGTCGGCCGTGCGGGCGGCGGATCGTAGACTCTGGGCCGTGGACACGACCCTCCGGGACCCGTTGATCGGGCACGTGCTCGACGGCCGGTACCGCGTGGAGGCGCGGATCGCCGTCGGCGGCATGGCCACGGTCTACCGGGCGGTGGACACCCGGCTGGACCGGGTGCTCGCCCTGAAGGTGATGCACCCCTCCCTCGCGGCCGACGCCTCGTTCGTCGACCGGTTCATCCGGGAGGCCAGGTCCGCGGCCCGGCTGGCCCACCCGAACGTGGTGGGGGTCTTCGACCAGGGCGAGGACGGCGGCTACGTCTACCTGGCCATGGAGTACGTGCGGGGCTGCACGCTGCGCGACGTGCTGCGCGAGCGCGGGGCGCTCCAGCCGCGCGCCGCCCTGGAGATCCTGGAGGCCGTGCTCGCCGCGCTGGGCGCCGCCCACCTGGCCGGCCTGGTGCACCGCGACGTGAAGCCGGAGAACGTCCTGATAGGGGACGACGGGCGGGTCAAGGTCGCCGACTTCGGCCTGGTGCGGGCCGTGGGCTCCCGGACCTCCGTCTCCACCGGCTCGGTGCTGGGCACCGTCTCCTATCTGGCGCCCGAGCAGATCGAGCACGGCACCGCCGACGCCCGTGCGGACGTCTACGCCTGCGGCGTGGTGCTGTACGAGATGCTGACCGGCTCCAAGCCGCACGCCGGCGGCACCCCGGCCCAGGTGCTCTACCAGCACCTCCAGGAGGACGTCCCGGCCCCCTCGGCCGCCGTGCCCGGCCTCGCCCCCGCCCTGGACGACCTGGTGGCCCGTACCGCCGCACGCGACCTTGGGCGCCGGCCGGCCGACGCCGTGGAACTGCTCGCCGAGGTCGGGGCCGTACGGGAGGCGATGACCGGCGAGCAGCTGGACGCGCTGCCCCCGGCCGCCGCCGGCCGGGGCGGTTCCCCCGTCGCCGCCGGGGGGGGGGGGGGCGGCGGGCCCGGCGGGGGGGCGTTTTATCAAACTAACCTGGGCGC
>NZ_JBXUOY010000231.1:0-8233 GCF_057196705.1 Streptomyces sp. ATLC9
GAGCATCGACTGAGGAGCGGGCGCGGCTCCCGGAGGAACACGCGGAGAACGTGCCGGGGAACGCGTCCGGGGGCCCCCCCCGCGGGGGGGGGGGGCCGCCCCCCGCTCCCGCTCGTCCTGGCTCGCTTCCGTTCGCGGGGCGCGTACCCGCCCGCGGCGGTCTCACTCGGCGGGCGGGTACGTCCCGGACGCGGGCCGGTGGACAGCGACCCGCGGGTCGTTCAGCGCTGGGCGAGACTCAGCCGTACCTCCACCTCCTGGTCGCCCGAGATCCGGGGCTCGGCCGTCACGTCGTAGAAATCCGCGAGAGCGTCCTGGACCTGTCGCACCGCGTCGGGGCCGCCGCTGAGACCCGCCTCCACCGGCTCCCCGAGCTCCAGGGTGCACTCCACCTCACCGTGTGTGCGGACATCGACCGTGCCCACCCAGAACTTCCGCCGCTCGCCGTCCGCCCCGGGCCCGTGCCCGCCGCCGTCACCCAGTTCGGGCGACTTGGGGAACGCCGACCTCAGGACGGCGAAGACGGCCGCCGCGTTCGAAGCGGTGCAGTGGGGCAGCTCGATCTCGACGAGGCACGCCCCTTCCTTGGTCTGTCCGGTCTGTTCAGTGCTCATAGCCCCACCTGTACCCCGGCGCGGGCGATGGTCACCGGTGGGACCCGGTGTCGCGGAGGTGGTCGCCGTAGGGCAGCGGCTCGGTTCCCCCCACGGGATCGTCCCCCGGAGTGGTCTCGTACCAGCCGTACCGCCCAGGGGCGCCGTCCGTGCTGTCGTCCAGCACCAGCGTGGCCCCGGCGCCCGCCACCGCGAGCGCCGCCCACCCGCAGACCAGTACCTGCTTCGCCCTGCGTGATGCCACGGCGGCCCCCCTCACGGAAACGACGGTGATCACCACCGTAGGGGTCCGTGCGGGGGCCGGCCGGCGCCGCGGTGTCACCTCACACGCCCGTAGCGCACGCTCTTGGTCCAGATCCTCTCCTCGCGGACGGTCTTGCCCGGCTTCGGTGAGTGCCAGACCCGCCCCTCGCCCGCGTAGATACCGACGTGGTAGACACTGCCGCCCGAATGGAAGAAGACCAGGTCGCCCTTCTTGCGCGACTTGGCGGAGATCTTCTTCGAGCGGTTGTACTGGGCTGCCGCGGTGCGCGGCAACTTCTTGCCGGCCTTCTTGTACGAGTACTGGGTGAGTCCCGAGCAGTCGAACCGGCCGGGGCCGGCGGCTCCGTACCTGTAGGGCGCGCCCTTCTTGGAGGCCGCGACCTTGAGCGCCTTGCTCGCGGGGGTGGCCGCCTCGGCCTCGGGTGCGGCGGACGGGATGAGCATCGTCCCCGCCAGGGTGACGGCGGTGACGGCGGTGGTGATGCCCGCCCGGGACACCGGACCCGCGATGCGTGCGTGCGCGGACATGAGTGAACCCTTCGTCGTACGCCTGCGAAAGATGACCTGTCGGGTTCGGGCCGGCGAAGTTGCCCGGCCACGCGTTGCGTGGCTTCACCCCGAGGACCGCGTCGCACGCGGCCCGCCTTGCTCGGGTCTCCCGCTCCTGCCGTCTCGTCATGGTCCGTTTCTCACCCGGGCGACGGCAGGATTGGGCGTCCGGCCGGGTGGCCCCGCCCTGCGGCGGGGACTTGCGGTCTTCTACGGATAGTGCGTCAGAAAAGCTCCCGATCGGTCGATCGGAGATGTTCTGTGAACATGCTCACTACCGGCCGCCGGGATCCGGACCCTGGCCTCGGTGGATCGGAACGGGGGTCAACATCCCTGTTCAGAAGGGTTACCGACTTCGTGTCAGGAACGTGCGGCGGTCTGGGGCCGGTCTGCGGGCCGGTTCGGCATACCGCCCGGATCAGCCCGAATGGCTGCGGTCGTGTCGGGTGAACGCGGCGGGTCGCGGGGCTGCCGGAGACCTCCCGGGGGGGGGCGCGGGGGGGGGGCGGGCGGGGGCCGGGGGGGGGGCGGCGGGCGCCCACCCGCGGGGGCGGGGGGGCGGCACACGGCGGGAGGTCAGCGTACGTGCACGCCCGAGACGGCGCGGGCGATGACCAGGCGCTGGATCTCGCTGGTGCCCTCGAAGATCGAGTAGATCGCCGCGTCCCGGTGCATACGCTCCACCGGGTACTCCCGGGTGTAACCGTTGCCGCCGAGGATCTGCATCGCCTGGGCCGTGACGCTCTTGGCTGTCTCCCCTGCGAACAGCTTGGACATCGACCCCTCGGCGCCCTCGAAGGGCCTGCCCGCCGCCGCCATCCACGAGGCGCGCCACACCAGCAGCCGGGCGGCGTCGATGCGGGTGCGCATGTCGGCGAGCTGGAAGGCGATGCCCTGGTTGTCGATGATCGGGCGGCCGAACTGGACACGGGTCCCGGCGTAGTCCAGGGCGACCTCGTAGGCGGCGCGGGCGATGCCGACGGCCTGCGCGCCCACGGCGGGCCGGGACGCCTCGAAGGTGGCCATCGCCGCGTTCCTCACGCTCCCCCGGCCTCCGGCCGGGGAGACCCCCGTCCCGCTTCGCCCGCGGGCGCGGGCGAGGCGCTCGTCGAGCTTGTCCTTGCCGCCCAGCAGGCAGCGACCGGGGACGCGGACGTCCTCGAGGACCACCTCGGCGGTGTGGGAGGCGCGGATGCCGTGCTTCTTGAACTTCTGCCCCTGGGACAGACCGGGGGTGTCCGGCGGGATCACGAAGGAGGCGTGCCCCTTGGAGCCGAGTTCGGGGTCGACGACGGCGACGACGACGTGGACGTTCGCGATGCCGCCGTTGGTCGCCCAGGTCTTGGTGCCGTTGAGCACCCACTCGTCCCTGGCCTCGTCGTGGACCGCGCGGGTGCGCATGGCCGAGACATCCGATCCGGCGTCCGGTTCGGAGGAGCAGAAGGCGGCGACCTTCACGTCGTCCGCGTCGCCGTACATCTGGGGGATCCAGGTGCCGATCTGCTCCTCGGTCCCGTTGGCGAGCACGCCGACGGCCGCCAGCGCGGTGCCGACGATCGACAGGCCGATGCCCGCGTCGCCCCAGAACAGCTCCTCCATGACCATGGGGATGCTCAGACCGGTGGGGTCGAAGTACTGCTGGGCGTAGAAGTCGAGCGAGTGCAGGCCGATCCTGGCCGCCTCCCGGATGACGGGCCAGGGCGTCTCCTCGCGCTCGTCCCACTCCGCGGCGGCGGGGCGCATGACGTCGGCCGCGAAGCCGTGGATCCATTCCCGCACGGCCTTCTGGTCCTCGTTGAGGTCGAGTGCGAACTCCGCCATGGAAGCCCCTCCATCCATTGTTACTAGCGGTAACCTGAATATGTTACCGGTCAGTGCGGTGTCAACCTCCACCGTCGGCGCACTCCCGCGCGCCCCGAGGGTGTTACGTTGCGCTCATGCGGCACCGAGGTGTCACAGCAGGGTCGGGGAGGCCGAGGAGCATGGAGACCACACAGCGGGAGGACCAGCGCAGCGCCACCGAGCGCCGCCGCCGGGAGCTCCTGGAGGCCGCCGAACGCGTGGTGCTGCGCGACGGCCCGGGCGCCTCGATGAACGCCATCGCCGCCGAGGCCGGCATCACCAAGCCCATCCTCTACCGGCACTTCGGCGACAAGGGCGGGCTCTACCGCGCCCTGGCGGTGCGGCACACCGACGCCCTGGTGGACGCGCTGCGGGCCGCCCTGGACGCGCCCACCGACCGGCGCGAGCGTGTGGAGGCCGCGCTCGACACGTACCTGGCCGCCATCGAGGCCAGGCCCCAGGTCTACCGCTTCCTGATGCACCCGGCCGAGGAGCCCGGGGGCGAGCGCGGCTTCGACGTCGGCCAGTACTCGGCCCCGCTGCTGCGCAGGCTCGGCGAGGAACTGGCCACGGTGATCGCCGAACGTGTCGAACTCGGCGCCGACCGCGAGGAGCGGGCCCGGGTGTGGGGACACGGGATCGTCGGCATGATGCACGCGGCGGGCGACTGGTGGCTGGGGGAGCGGCCCTGCCCCCGGGAGCGGCTGGTGCGGCACCTGGCCGATCTGCTGTGGGGAGGCCTGGCCACGGCACAGGACCTGGCCGGCGGCCCGGGCCTGTGAGCGCCGCCGGGCGCGGCGTGCCGGGCACGTCCGTCGCGGTGCCCGCGGAGAGCCCCTGGGTCTCACCCCCCGCGAGCCTGTGCCCCGGACCGCGGGGCCCGGCGCAGCGCCCGGCGGCGGCGCAGCCCCGTGAGACGGTCGGTGTACACGCCGCCGTCGAGGTGATCGCACTCGTGCTGCAGACAGCGGGCGAAGAAACCGGTCCCCTCGATCCGCACCGGCGCACCCGTCCTGTCCCGCCCCACCACCACGGCGCGGTCGTGGCGCTCCACGGCGGCCTCCGCGCCGGGCAGGGACAGACAGCTCTCCGGACCGCGTACGATGACGCCGCCGGTTTCCACCAGGCGCGGGTTGACCACATGCCCCAGGTGGCGGCGGTCCTCGTCGTCGGGGCAGTCGTAGACGAACACCCGAAGGGGGAGGCCGATCTGGTTGGCCGCCAGCCCCACTCCGTGCGCGGCGTACATCGAGGCGAACAGGTCCTCCACCAGGCGGGCCAGCTCCGCGTCGAAGGAAGCCACCTCGGCGCACCGCGTACGCAGGGCCGGATCGGCCGCCGGCCGCAGGGGATGGACAGAACCGGAACTTCCGGGGATGGTGCCGCGGTGCATGGGCGTCACCCTACGCCGTGCTGATCATCTGTGGGGTGGCGCGGTTCGGGGACGGGAGCGGATCTCGGTAGGGTGATCCCCGACCCAGGGGCAAGGAGGGACAAGGACGATGGCAGGCAACACGGAGCCGCTGCCGCCACGGGCCAAACTGGCCGTGACGGCGGGCAAGGCAGCCGCGGCGGTGTCACGGGCCGCGGGCCGTGGCAGCGGGTCGGTGATCGGCGGAAAGGTGGCCCTCAGGCTCGACCCCGACCTGCTGGCCAAACTCGCCCAGAACCTGGACGTCGTCCTGGTGTCGGCGACCAACGGCAAGACCACGACGACCCGGCTGATCGCCGAGGCCCTGCGTGCCGCCGGGCCGGTCGTCTCCAACGCGCTGGGCGCCAACATGCCCGCGGGCATCACCGCGGCGCTCGCCGGGAGCGGCGAAGCGCGCTACGGCGTCATCGAGGTGGACGAGAAGTACCTCGCCGCGGTCGCCCGGGACGTGACGCCCAAGGCGATCGCCCTGCTGAACCTCTCCCGCGACCAGCTCGACCGCGCCGCCGAGACCCGGATGCTCGCCGAGCGCTGGCGCGAGGGCCTGTCCGGCTCCAAGGCCGTGATCGTGGCGAACGCCGACGATCCGCTGGTGGTGTGGGCCGCCTCCTCCTCCCCCAACGTGGTGTGGGTGGCCGCGGGCCAGGAGTGGAAGGACGACGCCTGGTCCTGCCCGGCCTGCGGCGGCGTGATGCAGCGCCCCGGGGACGACTGGTTCTGCGGCGAGTGCGGCTTCCGCCGCCCCACCCCGAGCTGGGCCCTGTCGGGCGACCACGTGCTGGACCCGCACGGGTCGGCCTGGCCGATCCACCTCCAGCTCCCCGGCCGCGCCAACAAGGCCAACGCCACCACCTCCGCGGCCGTCGCCGCCGCCTTCGGGGTGCCGCCCCAGACGGCGCTGGAGCGGATGTACTCGGTGACCGCGGTGGCCGGCCGCTACGACGTGGTGTCCTTCCAGGGCCGCGAGATCCGGCTGCTGCTCGCGAAGAACCCGGCCGGCTGGCTGGAGACCTTCTCCCTGATCGACGGCCCGCCGGCGCCCGTGATCCTGTCGGTCAACGCGCGCGGCGCGGACGGCACCGACACCTCCTGGCTGTGGGACGTGGACTACTCCCGGCTGGCCGGTCACCCCATCTGCGTCATCGGCGACCGCAAGCTGGACCTGGCGGTCCGGCTGGAGGTCGCAGGGGTCGACTTCCAGGTCTGCGAGAACGCCGTCGAGGCGATCCGGCAGTGCCCGCCCGGCCGGATCGAGGCGATCGCCAACTACACCGCCTTCCAGGATCTGCGCCGCATCGTCGGCAACTGATCCCGGGCCCTTCGGGCCACCGGCCGGAGCGAGACGGCCGGGGAGCGCCGAAGACGCAAAGACGCCAAAGACGCCGGGAACACGGCGAGGATGCGAGCGAGCATGAGTGAGAGCGGCCTGCGCGTGGTGTGGGTCTACCCGGACCTGCTGAGCACCTACGGCGACCAGGGCAACGTACTGGTGGTGGAGAGGCGTGCGCGCCAGCGCAGGCTGGGTGTGCAGCGGGTCGACGTCCGCTCCGACCAGCCGATCCCCACATCCGGGGACATCTACCTGGTCGGCGGCGGCGAGGACCGGCCGCAGCGGCTGGCGGCCGAGCGGCTGCGCCGCGACGGCGGGCTGAGCCGGGCCGTGGACAACGGCGCCATCGTCTTCTCGGTGTGCGCCGGCTACCAGATCCTGGGGCAGGAGTTCATCAACGACCTCGGGCAGCGCGAGCCGGGCCTGGGGCTGCTGGACGTCACCAGCACCCGCGGCGAGGGCGAACGGTGCGTGGGCGACGTGCTGGCCGACATGGACGAGCGGCTCGGCCTGCCCCAGCTGACCGGGTTCGAGAACCACCAGGGCGTCACGCATCTGGGGCCGACCGCACGCCCGCTGGCCCGGGTGCGGCTGGGCAGGGGCAACGGAACGGGCGACGGCACCGAGGGCGCCTGGAACGACACCGTCTTCGGCACCTACATGCACGGTCCGGTGCTGGCCAGGAATCCGCAGATCGCGGATCTGCTGCTCAAGCTGGCCCTGGACGTGAACGCGCTGCCGCCGGTGGACGACCGGTGGTACGAGGCGCTGCGCGCCGAGCGGATCGCGGCGGCCACCCAGCCCGCCTGACGTCCCCGTCCGGGCGTCCGCCGATCCGCTCGGACCAGACTAGGACCGCCCCCGGCCGGAGCTTCGGCCGGGGGCGGTCCTAGTCTGGTCCGAGCGGATCGGCACGAATCGGGAGAGCTGCGGATGGACCACGACGGACACGGCACGATGGCGGATCTGCCGCCGTTCACCCTCGGACGCGGCCTGGAACTCTCCCCCGAGCCGTTCTTCCTGGTGAGCTGCCTGCTGGCGCTGGCACTCTACGGCTGGGGCGTTCTGCGGCTGCGGCAGCGCGGCGACACCTGGCAGACCGGCCGCACGGTCTCCTTCGCGCTGGGCGTGCTGACGGTCGCGCTGGTGATGTGCACCAAGCTCAACGACTACGGCATGGTGCTGTTCAGCGTGCACATGGTGCAGCACATGGTGATCAGCATGCTGTCGCCGATCCTGGTGCTGCTGGGTGCCCCCGTGACGCTGGCGCTGCGCGCGCTCCCGGCCGCCGGACGCGGCCGCAGGGGACCGCGCGAGATCCTGGTGACGGTGCTGCACAGCCGGTACATGCGGGTGGTCACGCATCCGGGCTTCACCATCCCGATGTTCATCGCGAGCCTGTACGCGCTGTACTTCACGCCGGCCTTCGACTTCCTGATGGAGTCGAAGACCGGGCACATCGGGATGATGGTGCACTTCCTGGCGGTCGGGCTGGTCTTCTTCTGGCCGATCATGGGCGTGGACCCGGGGCCGCACCGTCCCGGCTACGTGATGCGGATGCTGGAACTGTTCGCGGGCATGCCCTTCCACGCCTTCTTCGGCATCGCGCTGATGATGGCTGGCGAGCCGATGGTCGAAACGTACGCGGACCCGCCCGCCTCGCTCGGGGTCACCGCGCTGTCCGACCAGAACGCCGCGGGCGGCATCGCCTGGGCGTTCAGCGAGATTCCCACGGTCATCGTGCTGATTGCGCTCGTCTTCCAGTGGTACTTCTCCGAACAACGGCAGGCTCGGCGCAGCGACCGGGCCGCTGACCGCAACGGCGACCAGGAGCTGACCGCGTACAACGCCTACCTGGCGTCGTTGCAGGCCCGCGGCCAGTAGCGCGCCGGCCGAGGCCGGACAGGACGGGGCCCGGGCGCGGCGGCGCGACGGCCGCGGCGACCGGCGGACCCGCCCCGACCGACTCGGGAGGAAGGTGTGAGCGATGCCGGAGACGGCGAAGGCCATGGCCATCACCACGGTGGCGGCCCTGATACTGGTGACCGCCTACTCGGTGGCGCTGGGCGGCAGCGGCTGGCTGTGGTTCGCGTGGGTGGTCCTGGGGCTGGTCACCCTGGGTGTGGTGACGTCGCGGGAGCGGTGATCCGCTCTGCGGCGCGGACGCCCCGACTGCCCGCCGTGAACGTGTGTGTCCCGGCC
>NZ_JBXUOY010000232.1:0-8098 GCF_057196705.1 Streptomyces sp. ATLC9
TGGCCACGATTCGGTGGTCGCGCAGGAGACCGGCCAGGTGCTCGGCGGTGGACCGCCTCACATCGAGCACGGCGGTGTATGTGACACTGGTCGGCACGTGAGGCCCCTCGGTCGGATCTTTCTGTCGCAAGATCGTTCCTACCAGGGGCCTTACGCCTGCCCGGACTTGGGGGATACCGCGGACCGCGCGACGCGCCTCCCGCTCACGGACGGTGGCCGACGGTTACTGGGAACAGCTCAGTGCCTGTCTCAGCCTCGGGCTTTCACGTGGCGGGGCGTCCGGTGGGTGATCAGAAACGCGAAGAGTGCCCCTGACCTGCAACGATGGGACTTGTCTAGGGTCCAGGTCGTCGCATGAAAGAAGCACTCTCCAGGTGAACAAGCGTATCGGGTCCTACCCGCGTGTCCGTACCGAAGGCGGCGGTGGTGGGGTGGTCTCCCAGGCCGGCGGGGTGCTGCTGGTGGAGACGATCCGCAAAACCGGTCTTGACCAGGCGATATCGGCGGCATTGGTGCCATGGCGCAAGCCGCGGGCGGTACACGATCCGGGCAAGATCCTGCTGGATGTCGCGCTCGCGGTAGCGCTCGGCGGCGACTGCCTGGCAGACGTGGGCGTGCTGCGGGCCGAACCGGCGGTGTTCGGGCCGGTGGCCTCCGATCCGACGGTCTCCCGGCTGATCGACACGCTGGCAGCGGGCGGGAACCGCGCGCTGACCGCACTGCGGCAGGCCCGAGCGCAAGTCCGCGAACATGTATGGGAGTTGGCCGGTGACGCGGCGCCGGACGCGTCCGGGCAGGTGATCGTGGACCTGGACGGAGTGCTCGTCCTCGCGCACTCCGAGAAGCAGGATGCGGCCGCGACCTGGAAGAAGACCTTCGGACACCACCCGCTGATGGGGTTCGTCGACCACGGCCGGGGCGGGTCCGGAGAACCGGTGGCCGGGCTGCTGCGGCCCGGGAACGCGGGCAGCAACACCGCCGCCGACCACATCGAAACCGCCCGACTCGCCCTGAAGCAGCTGCCGGAGAAGTACCGACGGGGACGGCAGACGCTGATCCGCACCGACTCGGGCGGCGGCACCCACGAGTTCGTCGACTGGCTTTCCGCCCGCGGCCGGTGGCTGTCCTACTCAGTCGGCATGACCATCACCGACGCCATCCACCACGCGGTCCTGAAGGTCCCGGCATCGGCCTGGACACCGGCCGTCGAGCCCGACGGCGAGATCCGCGACGGCGCCTGGGTGGCCGAACTCGACGGCGACTGCCTCAAAGGCTGGCCCAACGGGATGCGGCTGATCGTGCGGAAGGAACGACCGCACCCCGGCGCCCAGCTGCGCTTCACCGACGCCGACGGCATGCGCCTGACCTGCTTCGCCACCAACACCAAGAACACTCCGATCGCCGAACTGGAGCTGCGGCACCGCCAGCGGGCCCGCGCCGAGGACCGGATCCGCACCGCCCGCGCCACTGGCCTGCGCAACCTCCCGCTCCACGACGCCGCACAGAACCAGATCTGGCTGGAGATCATCCAGATCGCCCTGGACCTCCTGGCCTGGATGCCGATGCTCGCCCTCACCGGCCAAGCCCGCCGGTGGGAGCCCCGCCGCCTGCGACTTCGCCTGTTCTCCGCAGCCGCTCAGCTCGTCGCTACCGGACGCCGCCGCATCCTCCGCTTCACCAGGCACTGGCCCTGGACCGACGTGATCACCGACGCCCTGCAACAGCTCACGGCTCTGCCGAACCCCGGCTGACCAGCAACTTCCCGTCCCTACGAGCAGCACCACACCCCACCGGAGCGTGGAACCCGGCGCCCACCCGACGCGACAGCCGGGCCACGAGCCTGCACACCGGCAGGAATCTCCACCCCGAACGAGCCGAAAGGGTCCGTCAGCAAGCTGACGGACCCTCACGAAAGATCGAGGCTCAGCCTGGATCCACCGGCTGATGTTTGCGAGGTCCGATTTCTCACCGAGGGCTGATGGTGGTGTGAGGCGCGGGGTGCCCGTCGCTCCGTGAGCGCACTCCACCCTCTTGCCGTCTTCTTGTGGCGCGGAAGTCCATGAGCGGATTGAGGCAGTACTCGATGGCAGGCCCTCCCCGCCGACGCGGCGGTTCGGCCGGCATCCCTGCGGCGGGGTCGTCGCCGGTCACAACTCTCCGGCGATGACCCCCTGCCGGAACGCCTCCCACTCGGAGGCGGTGTAGCGCAGGGGGGCGGCGTCGGGTCGCTTGGAGTCGCGTACGGCCTTGCCGCCGCCGGGGAGGTCGGTGACTTCCACGCAGTTGTGCTCGGGACCGCTGGCGGACGCCTTCCGCCATATGGCTTCCGTCAGGTCGTACGTGTAGAACTCCACCTTCGGATCATTCACTTCCGGTGCCCTTCTTCCAGCTCGGCGATCCTCGCGAGCGAGTCCTCCACAGACAGGGCCGTCGCGCGGATGCGGTCGAAGGCTTTTGCGAAGGGCGTCGCTTCGTCTCCCTCAACGTATGTCGCACCGCTGAGGTTCTCCAGCAGAGCGACCGGTGGCATGGGCCTGGGGAAGCTGGTCAGGGTGAAACCACCCACCATGCCCGGATGGGCGGTGGAGTCCAACGGCATCAACTGCACGGTGACGTTCGACATCTCTGACGCGTCGAGCAGGCGGCGCAGTTGCTCGCGCATGGTCGCGGGGCGTACGGCGAAGCGATGGTGGAGTGCCGCTTCATGGACGACGGCCCACAACTCCAAAGGCGCGCCGGGCCTGGTGAGGACGGACTGACGCGCCATCCGCACCTCGGCCAGTGCGGCCGCTTCCTCCTGGCTGCGTCCGGTCGCGTTCGCCGCGATGGTCTCCCGTGCGTAGGCAGCGGTCTGGAGCAGGCCCGGAATCAGCAGAGGGGCGAACTCGCGGACACTCTCCGCATCCGATTCCAGAGAGATGTAGTCGGCGTAGGAGGGCGAGACGATGCCGCTGTACGTCTGCCACCACCCTTGCTTGCGGGCGTCCCTGGCGAGCCCTTCCAGAGCCTCGACCACCTCGGGATCGTCGATTCCATAGCTGCTGAGCAGCTTGGCTACGTCGCCAGGCTTGATGTAGGCCGTGGCCGTCTCGATGCGTGACAGCTTCGGACCGATCCAATTCATGCGCTCCGCTGCCGCATCCAGGGTGAGGCCGGCTTCCGTCCGGTAGCGACGCAGGGCTTCGCCCAGGCGACGGCGGCGGATGGTGGGCACAGGACGCGCGTTTGGCATGGCCTGAGTCTGGCACCCGCCACCCCGCAAGTCGAGCAGCGAGAAACCTCATCCAGCTTTTCGGGTGACAAGTTTGCAGTTTTCTCGTTTCTATATGCAGAGATGTGCTCAAGATAGCTCTGAGTGGCCGAAGTTGCAGGCCGCTTGCGGCACACGCCCGCCATCGCCCGACCACGAGGAGACGACGCATGCGCCTCATCCCCGCCGGACCCGCCCACCGTTCCTCCGGACTTTCCGGCATTCCCGGAGTGCCGCCGAGCCCCAACGTCCCCGGCTACTACCTGCGGCCTCGCGCAGGCGGCTTCGTGGCGCACGTGTGCGCCTCGGGCGCCGCCCTGCGGTCGGTGCGGCGGCTGGTCCCGATGGTGCTGCGCGGGCACGGCATCGTGGCCGAGGATGTCGACAACGCGCAGCTCGTCGTCTCCGAGCTGGTCGGCAACTCGGTGCGCGCCTGCGGCGACCACGTGCCGGTGGTGGTGGAGGTGTACGCGGCCTCCCACGGCATCGCCGTCAACGTCCACGACCCCGATCCCGACCTCGGCGCCCTGCCGCGCCGCGGGACGGTGCCGCTGGGCAGCGCGGTGGCCGAGTCCGGGCGCGGGCTCGGTCTGCTCGACCTGCTCGCCCCGGGCTGGCAGGTGCGGCGCTCGTCCATCGGCAAGCAGGTGCGCTGCCGGGTGCCCGCCCGGCGCGAGCCGTCGTAGGCGCCGCCCGCCGCTCCACCGCGCTCCCGCTCCCCGCCTCTGCGGCACCCGCCCGGAAGCACACCGCTCCGCCGGAGCGGCATCGTCACCGGGCGTGCCGGTACGGGTCCCGCCCTCCGCCGCCGGATTCCGGTACCGCCTGCGGGCGGCCGGGGCGATCGGGGAGAATCGGCGGTGATGTCCTCCCAGCACCACGGCCGGCACAACGGTCCCGGCCTGCCCGGCCCGGCCGACTACGCGCCCTTCGCCCATCTGACCGTCCCCAACGCCGCCCTGTACCGGCAGGTGATGCGGACGTTCGCCGCCGCCAAGGAGCGGTTCGCGGTGCACCTGCGGCCCGAGGACGTCCAGGCGGCGCTGGAGCCGGGGCCCGGGGAGCAGTCGGCCGACCTGGACACGGTGGTCAAGGCGCTGGACAGCCTCGTGGAGTGGGGCAACCTGCGTGCCGACCCCGACACCGCGCGGGTGACGGCGGTCGAGGACTTCTACCGCAAGCGGTTCATCTACCAGCTCACCCGGGCCGGCGAGGCGGCCGAGACCGCACTGGGGACGTACGAGGAGGAGCTGGGGCGGCGCGGCGAGCTCCAGGCGGTGGCGCTGCACGACATCGTCACCCAGCTCCGGGCACTGCTGGTGATCGCGGCCGAGGACGAACCGGACCGGGCCAAGGCATATCTCACCCTGTCCACCCTGACCGCGCGGTTCGCCGATCTCGCCGAGAACGCGCGGGCGTTCATGGGGTCGCTGCAGCGCACCATCGACCTGCACGACGTGGAGGTCGAGGCGTTCCTCGCCTACAAGGACCGCCTGATCGACTACCTGAGGCGGTTCATCCAGGACCTGATCACTCTCGGCGGCCTGATCGCCGCCCTGATCGGGGAGCTGGAGGAGCACGACCGCATACGCCCGCTGCTGCGGCTGGCCGCGGCACGCGAGGCCGCCGACGCCGCACCGGAGGAGGCCGAGCACGCCGAGCGGGCCGCGTACCGCAGGTGGCGGGAGCGCTGGTCGGGACTGACCGACTGGTTCGTCTCCGGTCAGGAACGCGAGTCGCAGGCCCGGCTGCTGCGTGGCCGGGCGCTGGGCGCGATCCCCCAGCTCCTGGCCGTGGTGCGGCGGCTCAACGAGCGGCGCGCCGGGCGTTCGGACCGGTCGGCGGACTTCCGTGCCCTCGCCCGCTGGTTCGCCGAGGCGCCCGACGACGCCGCGCGGCACCGGCTGTGGCGGGCGGCCTTCGGTCTCCACTCCTCCCGCCACCTCACCGTGGACGCCGACACCCTCGCGGCCCGCGCGGCCGACCCCGTACCGCCCACCACCGCCTGGGCCGGGGCAGAGCCGCTGCGCGTCAGCCCGCAGCTGCGGCGCACCGGCAGCTACGAGCGTCGGGGCAAGCCCCGCAAGGTGGTCAGCCGCGCCGCCGACCGGGCGCGGCTGGCCGAGATCGCCGCCCGCCAGGCCGAGCAGACCGCGGCCGCCCGCGCCCGGCTGGCCACCGGCGGCGAGATCCGCCTCTCGCGGCTGGGCGAACTGGACCCGGCCGCGTTCGGCCTGTTCCTGCGGCTGCTCGGGGACGCCCTGGCCACCTGGCGGCCCGGCATGTCCTCCACCACGGCCACCAGCGGCGACGGTTCCCTGGAGATCCGGCTCACCGCCCTGGCCGACGGCAGGACGGCCGAGATCCCCACCCCGGACGGGACGTTTCACGGCCCCGACCACCTCGTCGAGATCACCGACCTCACCAGTTCCACCGACACCGATCTCACCGACCCCGCCGGGAAGGAGGCCCACCGGTGACCACCCCGCTGGCCGAGGTGCTCGACGGACAGCGCGCCGCGAACCTCCGCAAGGCCGCCCGCGCGCTGCTGAAGGAGCCGCTGCTGACCGCGGACGGCCCTCACGGCGACGAGTTCCGCCTGGTGCGGCAGTACGCGGCGGAGTTGCGCGAGTGGTTCGACCGCAACACCGGCTGGCCGCTGCGGGTGGACACCGACGCCGCCCGGCTGCGCAAGACCCCCGGCACCCTGGACGATCCCACCCACCCCGCGCGCGAGGCCGGCCGGGCCGCGCAGCCCTTCACCCGCCGCCGCTACGTTCTGCTGTGCCTGGCACTGGCCGCGCTGGAGCGGGGCGAGGCGCAGGTCGCGCTCGGGCGGCTGGCCGAGCAGGTGGTGCTGGACGCCGCCGACCCCCACCTTGCCGCCGCCGGGATCGCCTTCACCCTGGAGAAGCGCGACGAGCGCGGCGACCTGGCGGCCGTGGTGCGGGTGCTGCTGCGCCTGGGCGTGCTGCGGCGGGTGGCGGGCGACGAGGACGCCTACGTGGCCGGGGCGGGAGACGTGCTCTACGACGTGAAACGGCGGGTGCTGGCCGGACTGCTCGCCACCCGGACCGGCCCCTCGATGGTCACCGCCGCGGGCTTCGAGGACCGCCTGGCGGAGCTGACCGCCCAGTCCGCGCTGGACAGCGACGAACTCAGGTTCCGCGCCATCCGCTGGAAGCTCACCCGCCGCCTGCTGGACGACCCGGTGCTCTACTACGACACCCTCACCGAGGAGGAGCTGGCCTACCTCACCCGCCAGCGCGGCTTCCTCACCGCCCGGATCGCCGAACTGACCGGTCTGGTGCCCGAGGTGCGGGCCGAGGGCATCGCCATGGTCGACCCCGACGACGACCTCACCGACGCCCGTATGCCCGAGCAGGGCACCCACGGGCACATCACCCTGCTGCTCGCCGGGCACCTGGCCGCCGCCGGCGGGCCGGTGGGCCGGGACGAACTGGAGCGGCGGGTGCGCGAACTCGCCGCCCAGCACGGCAGCTTCTGGTCCAGGTCGGCCCGGGAGCCGGGCGCGGAGACCGAGCTGGTGGAGCGGGCGCTGGCCAGGCTCACGGCGCTCGGCCTGGTGACGGTCACGGGCCGGGACGTCCTGCCGCGTCCGGCGCTGGCACGGTACGCGGTCGGCGAGCCCGTGGTGAAGGAATCCGGTCCCCGCAGGGCGGCGGGCAAGAAGGCAAGTGAAAGGCGGCCCACACGGTGAACCCCCTCCCCACCCCCGCCCCCGGGCGCTGGAAGCCCCTGCGCATCGGACTGGTCGACCTCTTCCACTACGACGTGGAGGAGTTCCGGTTCCGCGACGGCCGGCTGCTGCTGCGCGGCAACAACGGCACCGGCAAGTCGAAGGTGCTGGCCCTGACCCTGCCGCTCCTGCTGGACGGCGACCTGTCGGCGCGCCGCGTGGAACCCGACGGCGACCCGGGCAAGCGCATGGAGTGGAACCTGCTGCTGGGCGGGCAGCACCCGCACCCCGAGCGGCTCGGCTACACCTGGGTCGAGTTCGGCCGCCTGGACGAGACGGGCGAGGCCCGGTTCCGCACCCTGCTGTGCGGGCTGAAGGCGGTCGCGGGCCGGGGTATCGCCCGCCACTGGTTCGCCGTCACCGACCAGCGCGTCGGCGCGGAGCTGAGCCTGCTGGACGCCACCGGCACCGCGCTCTCCCGTGACCGGCTCGCGGAGGCCCTCGCCGGGCGGGGCATGGTGTACGACACGGCGAAGGCGTACCGCAGAGCGGTCGACGAGGCGCTGTTCGGCCTCGGCGAGCGCAGGTACGCGGCCCTGGTCGACATGCTGATCCAGCTGCGCCAGCCGCAGCTGTCCAAACGGCCCAGCGAGACGGCCCTCTCCCGCGCCCTGACCGAAGCGCTGCCGCCCATGGACCAGGCCCTCGTCGCCGATGTGGCCGAGGCGTTCCGGTCGCTGGAGGAGGAGAAGGAGGAGCTGCGGGCGGCGACTGAGGCCGAGCGGGCCTCCTCGGCCTTCCTCGGCCACTACCGGCGCTACGCGAAGGCCGCCGCCCGCCGCCGGGCCCGCCTGCCCCGCACCGAGCACGCCCGCTACGAGAGGCTCCAGCGCGATCTGGCCCAGGCGCAGGCCGAGCGCGAGCGGGCGGAGGCGGACCGCGAGGCCGCGGCCGGGCGGATCGCCCGGCTGGAGGATCGCGCGGCACGGCTCGCCGCGCAGCAGGAGGCCCTGCGCACAGGCCCGGGAATGAGGGACGCGCGGGCTCTGGAGCAGGCCGCGGCCGACGCCCGGCGCACGGCCGACGAAGCGGAGCGGGCGGAGGCGGACCGGCGGCAGGCCGCCGAGACGCGCACCCGGGCCCTGGGG
>NZ_JBXUOY010000233.1:0-8057 GCF_057196705.1 Streptomyces sp. ATLC9
GTCGCGACCAGTGCGAACAAAGGGACGCGCGCGTCCCTGACTCCTTGACCACCGGCAGAGCGAACGCCGGGGGGGGGGGAACCCCAGCGACCCCGCCGCCCCCGGCCTGCGCCACCGCCCCACCCGGCCGTCGACGCACTCGCGCAACAGGTCCGCGTGCCCGCGGTGGCGGGCGTACTCCTCGCCCCTGCGCACCATCAGCTCCCGGATCGCGGTCCCGTCCTTCCCCACGCGCTCGCCCAGGTCCGGGTGCCCGGCCAAGGCGGTATCGGCGGCGGCCTGTTCGCGCTCCAGGTCGGCGTACGCGGCGTCGACCACAGCCCGGTCCGCGACGGCCCGCGCCCGCCCCCGGTTTCTCCCGGGGCGGCTTCCCGGCCCGCCGGGCCCCTGGCGCGGTTACGCCCCGTAGGTGTTCCTCCAGCGCGCGCGGTGTTCCCGGTCGCCCTGGCCCGCGCCGTTGACGCCGGCCAGGGCGGGCAGGGAGGCGCCGTTGTTCCACAGGCCCAGGTGATCGCGGTGCACGGCCAGGATGCCGTGCTCCACCGCCAGTGCCCGGGACGGGGCGCTGAAGCGCGAGGTCGTCACGAAGACGGCCACATCGGCCCCGAAGTGCACCTTCGCACCCATCAGATCGCGCATCTCGCGACTGGCGATGGCGCGTTTCGGCGCGTACCGCTTGCACTGGACGACCATCGTGCGGCCGTCCGGCAGCCGGCCGAGCACGTCCGCGCCGTTGTCGTGGGATCCGCCCACGCGCCGGACCTCGGTGCAGCCGTCGCGACGGCACAGCTCTGCCACCAGCTCCTCGAACTCGGTGCCGGACATCGCGTCCACCTCGGCCAGGGTGCGATGTCCGGCCGCCATCGCGTCCGCCTGCCGCCAGGCCCGGTCCCCGCCGCGGAGGATCCGGTCGGTACGCCACAGCCACCACACCAGGCCGCCGAGCCCCGCGGCGATCCCGGCCCCCAGGAGGTAGGGCCAGACGGCCGACCAGGAGACGGTGAGCAGGAGCAGCACCGCCACGCCGCCGACGACCGCCGCCCTCTGCCGGGCCTCGCGCCTGCGCCGCGCCGCCGAGCCGCGTCCGCGCCCCCCGCGACCTTTGCGGCTCCCACGGCCTTTACGGCCTCCACCGCGAGCAGCCATCCCCGGCCCCCTCTCCCCTCACGTTTCGCGCAGCAGTCTGGGCAGCGGGGAGGCGGGCGCGGAAGGGCGCCCTTCGGCCATGGCCGGAAAACCATGCGGCCGTCCGGTTGGACGCGAGGCGTTCGCGCCGGAGACGGCACGTGACACGTGCCCGCCGAGAAGAGGGACTGCCGGGCACGGGGCCCGCCGCAGGGCGACCTGCCAGGCGCCCTGCGGCCCTGGGGACCGGCCACGGCGCGGCGAGACCGGTGAGGGCCGAGGGTTCCGGCACCGAGGCGCTTCGCACCGTGGCGGGGCCGGCCGGCACGGGGCGCGGTCGTCGGGGCCTACTTGGACTCGACCCGTCCCACCGGGGCGGGGCCGGTCGTCAGTTCCCGGCACGCGGTCCGCCACGCGGGGGCGCCGGGGTGGAGCCGGGTGTGGAGGTAGGCCGCGGTGAGCCGGGCGAGGGCGGCGACCCTCCGGGGGCTCTCGTCGGTGGTCTCGGCGGCGTCGTATCCGGCGATCCCGCCGAGTCCGTGCTCCGCGCCGAACAGGGTGAGCAGGGATTTGGGCCCGGGGGCGAGGACGTAGGGGTCGGCGTGCCAGTCCGGTCCCCTGTCCGTGAAGTGCCGGGGGTCGTCCTTGTCGCCTGCGACGACCAGCGCGGGGGTGGTCATGGTGGAGAAGTCGACGGCTCCGATGATCGGCCACTGTTCGGCCATGGGCCCGTTGAGGGCTTCGCCGCCCCCGCCGGGCGCGGCGAGCAGCACGCCGGCCTTGATCCGGGGTTCGAGGAGACGCACCACGTTCCCGGTGCCGGGGTCCCTCAGCCCGGCGCCCAGCAGGAGGGCGGCGGTGAAGCCGCCGAGTGAGTGTCCGGCGAGGCCGACCTTGGTGTGGTCGATCCGTCCCGCGAGCCGCGGCACGGTGCGCTCGACCAGGTCGAGCCGGTCGAGGATGTGGGTCATGTCCTCGGCGCGGGAGCGCCAGAAGTCGGGTGCGCCGGGGGCGTCGGCGACCAGGTGGCTCAGCGTCCTGGAGGTGAGGTGGGTGGGCTGGACGACGACCATCCCATGGGCGGCCCAGAAGTCGGCGAGCGGCGCGTAGCCGTTGAGCGAGGAGAGGTGGTTCGAGGGGCCGTGGCCGTGGGAGAGGAGGACGACGGGGAGACCGGTTCCGGTCACGGGTGCCGATACGCGCACCTGGAGGTCCACGGGGCGTCCGGGCACGGTCAGGGTCACGGGGCTGAAGGACAGGACCGGGACGGGCGTGTCCCGGGCGTCGGTGTCGATGGTGGGGGACGTGCTCACGATGTGGGTTCCCTTCGGTGGCGCCTGCGGCTCGCCGGTCTCCTGTGACCGACGGCGGGCAAGGCGGACAGGGGCGTCCCGGTTCGGCTAAACTGAAACGGAGCGCTGCTCCATTTATTATCCGGAGCACCGCTCCGCTTTGTCAATCGGCATGGAGGGAGTACCTGATGGCCGCCGACGGTCCCGCGGGCGAGCCGCCGTCCCGAGGCAGGCGGGCCGACGCCCGGCGCAACCGGCAGGCGGTGCTCACCGCCGCCGCCGAGGTGTTCGTCAGCTCCGGCGTCGATGCGCCGGTCCGCCGGATCGCGGACCGAGCGGGCGTCGGAATGGCCACGATCTACCGCCACTTCCCCACCCGGGCGGATCTCGTCACGGCCGTCTACCGGCACCAGATCGAGGAATGCGCCGAGGCCGGCCCGAACCTGCTGGCCGGCGCCGACTCCCCGTTCGACGCGCTGCGCCAGTGGATCGACCTCTTCGTCGACTTCCTCGTCACCAAGCACGGGCTCGCCGACGCCCTGCGCTCCGACGACGACCGCTTCGCCGCGCTGCACGCCCACTTCCTCGACCGCCTGCTGCCCGTCTGCACCCAACTGCTCGACGCCGCGGTCGAGGCCGGCGACATCGAGCCCGGTGCGCAGCCGTACGAGCTGATGCGCGGCATCGGCAACCTGTGCGCCGGACGCGACGACGACCCCCGCTACGACCCCCGGCGCCTGATCGCCCTCCTCCTCCGGGGACTCCGGCGGCCTCACGCCTCCTGACACCGGCACGAGGCGTGCCCCCGACCCCGGTGCGGCCGGCCGGACGACGTGGCCCGGACGACGTGGCGGAGCCCGGGAGTCGTATCCAGCTCCCGGGCCCCTGGGGATGCCACCCAGTTGCGCACGCCGGTGGCGTTCAAGAGGACGGATCAGTCATCATGCCGTCGTGTTCTGCCTTTGGACTACCGCACCGCGCAGGAGGTGCGGGCGAGAGTCGAACTCGCACCCGACGGCGTTCGTCCGTCCCCGGTCGATCCGGCGATCGGCGGCGATGCTGAGACTAAAGCGAGAGTCTGAAGACTGACCGCGGCTGCCTCTACCGTGCTGGGCTACCCCGGCCCGTCGGTGGCCGCCGCTGGAGCTCCTCGCGCTCCTCGTCCGGGATCGCCATCGACTCGGCGAGCACGGCGGCGAACGCGTTCACACGGGTGCTGTCGATGTCGGCGCGGAAGAGCCACCGGATACTCTCGTCGCGCGTGATGAGGTCGATCGCCAGGCGCGCGCTCTTGTCCTGTGTGCTCGCCGCCCGGACGTACCGCACCCGGTCGACCGGGATCTCCTGACGGATCTCACCCCGCTCCAGGAGTGCGTTCGCCCTGGTGACGATGATGCGGCGGTCCGTGACGGCGACCAGTGTCCTCGCCGCGGCCTTGTCCCTGTCCCTCGCCGCCGCCAGCTTCTCCCTCGCTCCGCCGACGATCGCGGAGATCGGGCCAAGGGCGTCGAGCTGGTCGGGGAAGCCGAGGACGCGGAGGGTCTCCCCGTCCTCGACAAACCATCGCAGGATGCGGAGGTAGGGCTCGAGATCCAGCGATTCGGGTGCGCAGACGATGTCCGGGGCGTCGAGCGGAGGGGTCGGCGGGCGAAGAGTGTCGGCAAGGGGCTCGATCGCCTCCAGAAGACGGGCGGAGGTCTGGCGGGCCGCCTTGGAGTCTCTGCGCTTCCCCGGCAGTGCCTGCGTCAGCGTCTCGCGTCCGGGAAGCTCGGCGACGACGCGCAGCTCCCGCGTCAGCGCGCCGACGAGGCGCGTCGTCTCGGCGAGGGCGGAGTCGAGTTCCGTGCGGGTGTCGCGCGCGATGACGTCGACGAGCCGTGCCTCACCGGCGTCCTCACCTCCCGCGACTCTCGCCTTCCCGGCGCGGAGCGCCTGGTAGCCGGTCCAGGCCTTGACGGAGGACAGGAGGGCGTGAGCGTCGAAGACGATCGCCTCGGCGTTCGTCTGGAGGTACTCGCGCAGGCGGCGTGTGTCGGGCTGGTCGATCCGCTCGACGTGGCCGCAGACGTTCCGCCGGTACAGGTCGAGCTGCTTGCCCAGCGCCGCCTCGTTGCCCGCGACGTTCTCCCACAGGGAGGTGGGGACCGATCCGATCTCTCGCGCCTGGTCGACCGCGCGGTCGACGGTGGTGACGAGCCCGGTCAGTTCGGCCCACTGCTCGTTGCGGATGGTGGCGAGCACCTGGCTGGTCAGAGCGATGTTGGTCCTGACCAGGCCCGTGATCTCGCTCAGCTGCATCTGGAGGGCGACCATGGCCAGCGCCGGCCCGATCGCGGCCACGGTCTGCGCCACGCTGACCGACGTCACGGGGATGAGGCGGGCCTGACCGACGATCTTGCCGTTGGCGAACACCGCTCCGAGGTTCGCGCCGTCCTTGACGGCGAGTGTTCCGCCGGTCTTCAGCAGGGCCTGTGTCGCGTCGCTGAGCCTGTAGAGGCCCTGCACTCCGGCAAACGCGTTCCCGAGGTTGCCGGCCACGGTCGCCGTGTTCGCGATCGAGGCCAGGGCCGAGGAGACCAGTTCGCGGTCGGAGGTCGGCACGAGCCCGAAGTCGACCAGGTCGGGCCTGAGTTCGGCCGGTACCTCACCGAGGACGACAGCGGTGCCCGGGAGCACCTCCACGAGGACCGTCGACGCCTCCGCCGAGTCCGCGTCCGGGCCGGGGGGCGGATCGTCCACACCGGGTGAGTCGGCGGTGCGGCTTTGGCCGTTCCGCCCGGGCTCGGCGGCCTCTGTCGGTTCCGAAGGGTCCTGCATCCGGGTTCCTCCCCACGAGGGCGCGCAACGGCCATGCGTCGCCGGCGTTCGCCGCCGAAGTCTACGGCCCGGCGGCCTGCGGTTCAGGCGCATCCCAACTCCCGTCGCGGTGGGGACAGCCTCTGCGACCCCGGTGAGGGCGAGGTCCGGTGGGGCGAGCGGGCCACCCGGTCCTCCATGGCGCCGGAGGCGCGGACCTCAACCCGGTCCCGTGCCCCGGCCGGGGTCCGCCCCTTCACTCGTCCACGCGGCGGCCCATACCCGGGTCGATGTCCTCGGCGCGCGGGGCGTTGACCATCCGCTGGTGCAGGTAGCGGCCGCGTATCTCGTCCGTGGTCAGCACTTCCCAGCCCTCGGGCAGTTCCTCGCCCGCCTGCTTGAGCTCGGCCGCCCACGCCTCGACGAGTTCCACCCGGGTCGTCGGCACCTGCAGGTCCGCCGGACGGGCCTCGCCGGCCATCACCGGGGGCGTCCCGTCCTCCTGGACGGACGCCACCGCGAGCCCCAGGGCGCCGCCCGCCACGAACGCCGCCAGAGCCAGGGCCGTTGTCTGCCTGCGTGTCATCCCGATCCCCTCACGAGCCGTACCCCTGTACCGTTGTACCGTGCCACAGCCTCGCGGACGGGGCGAAGGTCCGGCACCCGGTCCGCGCGCACCTCCCCGTTCGTGTGCGTCCTGTGTACGCGGCGACCCGGCCCTCACCCTTCCCCGGGGCCGGGAGGGGACCGAGTGGGTGCCGTTGGCACCGACCAGGACACACAGGGAAGCGCTGTCCCACCCACGCGACTCGGCAGGACGGGAGTTCAGGGAATCCTGCGATAGACATCGCGACGATTACCGACGGCCAGGACCCACACGATCAACTGGCCGTCCTCCACGGTGTACACGACGCGGTAGTCACCGATCCTGAGCCGCCAACTGGCGCTGTGGCCCTGCAGCGCTTTGCTGTCGAACGCCGTGGTGTCCTCCGAGTCCATCGCCTTTTGCAGTTCGGCGAGGCGGTGCAGAAGACGCGCGGCGTCGGCGCGCAGGGTCTTCAGCATGTCCCGCTGCATGTACGGGATGAAGGGCGTTGCACACCTCATGGATCAGTCCTTGTCGGCGCGGAGCAGCGCCGACATCTCCTGGAGCGAGACCGTCCCTTCCACGCCTTCGGACTCGGCCTCGTCGGCCGGCCGGTTGAGCCATGCCTCATCGACGTCTTCGGCAATCCGGCGCAGACGCTGATGCTCCTCGATGTCGATCACCACGCCTTCCTCTTTACCGCGCCGGTTTATGGTCGCCGGAGTCTCCCCCGCCGGGCACGGTTGATGATGTCGGTGAGATGGCCACGCACCTCAACCGTGGTCCCAACCACCGGATCACTCATGTGGCAGATGTACATGAGTGCTCACCGCTCCCCCGGCGCGTACTCCGCCCGGACGGTCTTGCCCGGCCCGTCCCTGCGCGTGTGCCAGTCCCAGCGCGTGGCCAGTTCCGACACCAGGAGCAGGCCCCGGCCCGACTCACGCGGGCGCTCGGCGTCCGGGGTGGTGGGGCACACCGGCAGGCGTTCGGCGCGGGTGTCGGTGACCTCGACGCACACGTGCCGGCCGCCGGGCGAGACGGGCCCTCTGGGCGTGGAGGTGAAGCGCATCCCGAAGACGCGGTCGCCGGGGCTGGTGAGCTGGGTGGGACGGGTGGCGTCAGCGGGGCTGCCGGGCTTGCTCGTCATACCAACCACGGTCCCCGCGGTGGCGCGGCGCGACCAGTGGTGACGCGGCTCGCGGGCCGCTTGTACGCGCGGTACGCGTGCGAGTACGAGCCATGCGGCGTGACCGCCTCCCGGGTAGGCGCGTTGGCCCGGTGAGGTGATGTTCGATGACGGAGCGTACGGACGGGGAGACCGCCCCGAGCGGCGGGGCGGTCGTGAACTTCGGTGACGGCTGGGAAGGCGACGACGGGCCCGGGCGGCGGCCGGAGGACGAGAGCGGGCGGGGTGTCGTCACCGCGTTCGGGCGGACCATGAAGGCCCTGCGGTCGCGGCAGGGGCTGGAGCGCGAGGAGTTCGGCAAGCGGATCGGGTGCTCGGCCTCGACGGTCGCCTCGTTCGAGCAGGGACGGCGGATCCCGTCACCGCGGACGATCGAGCGGGCGGACGAAGTGCTGGGCGCCGACGGGTTGCTGGCCCTGTGGAAGGAGGAGGTGGAGCGGGCCCAGTACCCGCTCTTCTTCCAGGGGATGGCGGCGCTGGAGAAGGAGGCCATCGAGCTGGTCATGTACGACACGCTCGTGGTCAACGGCCTGCTCCAGACCGAGGAGTACATGCGGGCGCTGCTCGGCATGCTGCGCCCGCCGCTGGACCCGGAGACCGTCGAACTGCGCGTCGCCGCGCGGCTGGCCCGCCAGGAACTCCTGGACCGGCGGCCCGCGCCGCTGCTCAGTTTCGTGATGGACGAGCCGGTACTGCGGCGCCAGTACGGCGGGAAGGACGTACTGCGCCGGCAGTTGGAGCACCTGCTCACAGTCGGCCAGAAGCAAAACGTCGAACTTCAGGTCATGCCGCTCGACTGTGAGGAAAGCTCCGGCGTGGACGGGCCGTTCACGGTCGTCACGCGCAAGGACGGCAGGAAGTTCATGTACACCGAGGCCCAGGGGACCAGCGCTCTTCAGACTGACCAGGAACGAACGGCGCTCGCACACGCGCGCTATGGGATCATCCGCTCACAGGCTCTCAGCTTGGCGTTTAACCTCTGAGCCGTTTCAAGCGGGCATGTTCGGTGAGGGTCTCGATACGTTTCACGGTTTTCCCGGGCTCGTATCGTCGGGCTGACCTGCGGTTT
>NZ_JBXUOY010000234.1:0-8019 GCF_057196705.1 Streptomyces sp. ATLC9
CCCTCCGATGAGGGGCCGCCGAAAGGCGCGCACCCTCTCGACGCACCACTTTTCCCGGCCGGGGCCGGCCGGGAAAAGGGAAAAGAATCCGGTGGGTGATCCGGAACGCGGCATGTTCCTCACCGGCCGAACCGTCCGTGACGCCCGGTGAACCGCCCGGTGCGGGAGCCCTCTTCGGACAATCCCGTACCGGAACGGGGAGGCGCGGCGGGCCGTTTTGCCGCACCGGGCGGAACGCCGTCATCCCGCCCGGTGGACACCGGTTCCGGACCCCGGGGTGCCGGAAGCCGGAATTCGCGGGCGGCGGCGGTTCCCGGTCCGGACGGCTTCCGGTCGGCGGGGAGCCGGGCGCGGCTCAGGCGGTCGCCGTGAAGTCCCCGCGCCGGCGGGCGGGGTGACCGGCCCGCTCCGCCGCGACCCGCCAGGCGGCGACGACCGCCCGACGGGCGTGGGCGGTGGCCGTGACCACGTCGCCCGACAGCCGGACCGGCTCGCCGACGTGGACGTGTACGCCGGGACGGCGCAGCGGGGCGGTGACGAACCCGGCGACCTGCCTGGCGGTGGACCCGGAACTGATGCGGCGGGAGCCGGCCTGCCCCAGGGGGACCACCGGGGCGCCGGTGGCCAGCGCCAGCCGGGCCAGCCCGCTGCGGAACGGGCCGGGCTCGGCCTCGCCGGAGTCCGCGCGGCGCGGCAGACCGCCCTCGCCGTAGATGAGCACGACCCGGCCCGCCGCGAGCGCGGCGGCGGCGCCCTCCAGCGAGGCGGCGGCCCGTTCGGTGCCCCGGTGCACCGGTACGTGCCCGCCGCGGACGAGGGCCTGCCGCAGGCCGGGTATCCGCCACAGCCCGGCGGTCGCCAGCACCACGGGCCTGGTGTCCAGGCGGTGCAGGGCGGCCAGGACCACGCCGGGATCGACCAGGGAGGTGTGGTTGGCGGCGACGATGCTGCCGGGCGCGAGCTCGGCGCCGGGGTCGGAGGTGACCCGCAGACGGCCGAGGGCGGGGACGACGGTGCGGGCGACGGTGCTGAGCACGGCGGGCTCCTCCGGGTACTCCTGCGTGGTTTCGGTGTGTCCGCCGGACGCCGGACGCCGGGCGCCCGAAGGGGCGGCGGACCTCATTCTCGCCGGGCGCGCCCTGCGGCGCCTGAGTAGCCGTACTCATCCGTGCCCGGGCGGTCGTCCGGAAGTCGGCGTGCCGCGGGGCACATCATCGGCGGGGGTGGACATCGGCGTGGCGGAGGCGCTGACGGCCCTCCGGGCGCGGCCGGAGCTCCTGGCCCGCGGCACCCTGACGTGGAACCACATCGCCGGTGCCGTGAGGCCCGAAGGGCTGGCACGACGGCGGGTGCTGCTCGGCGCGCCGTCGTGGCTCCCCCTCTCCACTTCCGGGACCGGCCGTGCCGTTCGGCGTGACCGGTCGCCCGGCCGTATGCGCCGAAGGCCGTCCCCCGCCGCGCGGGACGGAGTTCGCCCTGCGCGCGCGCCGAGCCGGTGGCACGGGCACGCCACCGGGTGCGCGGTCCGCCGGCCGCGTGTGGAGATGCGCGGACGCCGCCCGGACTCGCCCACCGGCCCCCCGAGTGCCCGTTCGCCGCGGAACGCTGATGCGCGCCCCGGGCGCCGGGTGCCGGGCCTCGCGGCGGACCGCGGCTCCCCGTGGACCTGCCCGCTCCGCCCGGGTACGACGCCGTCGGCGCCGGCCCGGTCCGGACGGAGGGGAGCGGGCCGGCGGCGGTGCGGGAGCCCCCGCGCGGGCGGGGAGCGGCCGGTGCGGGAACCGGTCAGGTCTTGCGGTAGTCGTACGCCTCCGTCGCGGCCGCCGCGACCGCGTCCAGGTCCGCGCCGGCGGAGGCGGTGACCACGGCCGCGACCGCGCCCTCGACGAAGGGCGCGTCCACCAGACGGGTGCCCGGGGGCAGCTCCTCCTCCGCCAGGAGCGTGCGCACCGTCAGCACCGCGCTGCCCAGATCCGCCAGCACCGCCACACCCGCGCCCCGGTCCACCCGGCGGGCCGCCTCGGTGATCAGCTCCGAACTGGTGCCAAGCCCGCCGTCCCCGGCGCCGCCGGCGGGCGCGACGGGGACATCGGCGCCGCCCGCCAGCCCGAGCGCCATATGGGCGACGGACTCGGCCACCTGCCTGCTGTGCGAGACCAGTACGACGCCGACCCGGCCGCTCGGCCCGCTCATCCCGCTCATGCGGACTGCCCGGTCGCGGCGGTGCGGGCGGTGTCGGCGAGCGCGGCGAAGAACAGTGCCGAGGAGGTGGCGCCGGGGTCCTGGTGACCGATGCTGCGCTCGCCCAGATAGCTCGCCCGGCCCCTGCGCGCCCGCATCGGCACGGTGGCGGCGGCCCCCTCCTCGGCGGCCCCGCGCGCCGCCTCGAAGTCACCACCAGGATCGCCCAGCGCCTCGACGGCCGGATACAGCGCGTCCAGCATCGTCTTGTCGCCCCGCGCCGCGGAACCCAGCTGCGCCACCGCCTCCACCCCGGCGCGCAGCGCCTCCCGCAGCTGTCCGGGATCCACGCTCTCCTCCGTGCCCAGCGCCTTGCCCGCGCGCCGCAGCAGCGTCCCGTACAGCGGGCCCGAGGCACCGCCGACGGTGGAGATCAGCCGGCGCCCGGCGAGGGCGAGCACCGCGCCGGGGGAGGAGGGGGCCTCCTCGTCCAGGGCGGCGACCGCAGCGGTCAGACCGCGCCGCATGTTGGCGCCGTGGTCGGCGTCGCCGATGGCGGAGTCCAGCTCGGTCAGCCGGTCCGCCTCCCGGTCCACGGCGGCCGAGGCCGCGGACATCCAGCGGCGGAAGAAGTCGGCGTCCAGTGCGACGGTCACCACGGTCTCCTTGTCTGCGGGCTGTCCACGAGCGGTGCCCGCGGCGGCTGCGTCCGGTTCCCTGCCCGGCCGGACGGGATCACATGCCCCAGCGCAGCGCGGGGGTGCGCACCGGCGCGTCCCACAGCCGCAGAAGCTCCTCGTCCGCCTGGCACAGGGTGACCGAGCAGCCCGCCATGTCGAGCGATGTGACGTAGCTGCCGACCAGGGTGCGGGCCACGGCCACACGGCGTTCGCCGAGCACCCGGTGCACCTCGGCGGCGAAGCCGTACAGCTCCAGCAGCGGGGTGCCGCCCATGCCGTTGACCAGCGCCAGTACGGGGCGGTCCGGGCGCAGGTCGTCCAGCACCGCGTCCACCGCCGTGTCCGCGATCTCGCCGGAGGTCATCATCCCCCGCCGCTCGCGGCCCGGTTCTCCGTGGATGCCGATACCCAGCTCCAGCTCGCCGGGCGGCAGGTCGAAGGTGGGCACGCCCCGTGCCGGAGTCGTGCAGGCGCTCAGCGCGACACCGAAGCTGCGGGAGGACTCCACCACCTGCCGGGCCACCGCCTCCACACGCTCCAGCGGCGCTCCCGCCTCGGCCGCCGCACCCGCCAGCTTCTCCACGAACAGCGTGGCACCGGTGCCGCGCCGCCCGGCGGTGTAGGTGCTGTCGACCACCGCCACGTCGTCGTCGACCAGCACCCTGGCGACCAGTACGCCCTCGTCCTCGGCGAACTCGGCGGCCATGTCGAAGTTCAACACGTCGCCGGTGTAGTTCTTCACCACGAACAGCACACCCCGGCCGCTGTCGACGGCCGCCGCCGCCCGTGCCATCTGGTCCGGGACGGGGGAGGTGAACACCTCGCCGGGGCAGGCCGCGTCCAGCATTCCGGGGCCGACGAACCCGCCGTGCAGCGGCTCGTGCCCCGATCCGCCGCCGGAGACCAGCCCCACCTTGTCCGCGACCGGCGCGTCCCGGCGCACCACCACCCGGTTCTCCACGTCGACCGTCAGGTCCGGATGGGCGGCGGCCATGCCGCGCAGGGCGTCGGCCACCACTGTCTCCGGCACGTTGATCAGCATCTTCATGGGTGTCTCCCGGTGAGCTTGGCGGGTGGGTCGTCGGCCTGCGTTTCTGCCGGTCAGGGCAGATTCGAGTAGTTCTCGGTCCTGGCGGTCCGTAGCGGCCGGAAGCGGGCTGTGGCGGTACTGATGCTGACCTAATGCTGACTTTAGTGACGCCGTGTCAGGTTTCTGCGGTAGATCGACAGCATGCCGACCGGATTCCTACGGAGGCAGTATCGGCCTTGCGGTAGCGAAGGTCACGTGCAAGAACGTCATGGGCGCGCCCCGGTCCGAATCAGGGTGCACTTGGTTGCGGTCGGACGTCGATGTCTATGCGTACACCAGGCCTCGTCAACACGTAGGGCGCGGAGACGTTCCAGCCCTTGCATACGGTTGGGAGGGATCGCGAAGTTTCCCCGTGATCTCGGACACTCGTTCGTTGTGCCGCGAGGGTGTGCTGGTGTCGTTGCCTGGTCTCGGCCGGGGTGAGGTAGCCGAAGGTCTTGTGTTTGCGCAGGCGGCGGCGGTTGTAGAAGGTCTCGATGAAGGTGAAGACCTCGGTGCGGGCGGTGGCCCGGTCTGGCCAGGTACGGGTGCCGATCTCCTCCTTGAGCAGGGCCCAGAAGCTCTCCGCGGCGGCGTTGTCGAAACAGGATCCGGTGCGTCCGCAGCTCTGCCGCAGCCCCAACTCCTCTATTCGGTCTCGGAATTGTGCTGATGTGTTCCTCGGGTTCAACCGGTCGTTGCAACACCGGCTTGTTGGATCGACTGTAGCTGCTCGTTGAGGGCTTCGGCGGGGGTCTTCCAGCCGAGGGTCTTGCGTGGTCGTTCGTTCAGGGTGGCGGCGACGGCATCGAGTTCCCGGCGGTCGTAGCGGGAGAGGTCGGTTCCCTTGGGGAAGTACTGCCGCAGCAGTCCGTTGGTGTTCTCGTTGGTGCCGCGCTGCCAGGGGCTGTGGGGGTTGGTGAAGTAGATCTCCAGCCCGCTGTCGATGCGCAGTTGGGCGTGCTCGGCCATCTCCGAGCCCTGGTCCCACGTGAGTGTCCTGCGCAGTTGCTCGGGCAGTGAGGTGATCGTGGAGGCGATGGCATCCCGCACCGCTGCGGCCGTGGGCCATGTCGAGAGCGTCGACGACGAGCTCGGCGCGGTGGTGGTCGGCCATGGCGTAGCCGACGACCTCGCGGGTGGCCAGGTCCAGCCAGCGGGCGAGGTAGAGCCGGCCCTCGGCGGTGGGCAGGTAGGTGATGTCGCCGACCGGCTTGGTCACGGGGCGCTCGGCATGGAAGTCGCGGCCGATGAGGTCCGGGGCCGGCTTCGCCTTCTTGTCCGGCCGGGTCAGTGAGCGGTGCTTGCGGCGGCCGGCGCCGCGAATGTCGCGCTCGCGCATGACGCGGGCGATGCGCTTGCGGTTCACCCGCTGCCCCAGGCGGCGGAGCTCGGCGTGGATGCGCGGGACGCCGTAGGTGCGGCGGGAGGCGATGTGCAGCACGGTGATCTCGTGCGCGAGCGCGTCGTCGGCGGCCTGACGGGCCCGGCGGGCGGCCTCGTCCTCGCGCCAGGCGTAGTAGGAGGAGCGGGCCACGTGCGGCACCCGGCACAGCAGCACGATCGGGTAGTTCGCCTTCTCCGCGTGGATGAACCGGTACAGCTCGCTCACCGGTCGTTCTCCTTCACGAAGAAGGCGGTCGCTTTTTTCAGGATCTCGATTGTCTGCCGCTGTTCGCGGTTCTCCTTGCGCAGCCGCTTGAGCTCCTCGCGCTCGGCGCTGGTCAGCTCGCGGGAGCCGCCCTCTCCCCGGTCGGCCTTGGCCTTGCGGTACCAGCCGCGCAGGGACTCCGAGCTGATGCCGAGCTCCCGGGCCACGGCGGTGACCGTCTTGCCCGAGGAATCGACGAGCGCGATCGCGTCCCGCTTGTACTCGTCCGAGTACCGCTTCGTGAACTTGCTTCCCACCTGGTGCTACTTCCTCTGGAACCTCAAGATCCCAGTCTCCAGGTGTCCACGACCACGGGGAAGCCTCACCTGAGGCCCTGCCCGTGGCGGTGGACGTCCCCCGCCCGCCGGCGGGCGGTTTCGGCCGGCCTGCGCCGCCCCACCCCGCCCGGGGGGCGCCGGGGCCCGGGCGGGCGCGGTCAGGCGGATTCCCCGGACGTGGATCCCAGCGCCCGGATCGCGACGTCGATCGCGGTGGTCAGACATGCGAGGTCGTGGCCCGCGCGCTCCCGCACCCGAAGCCCGAGCACCGTGGTGAACAGCAGTTCCACGGCGGCGTCGATGTCGAGGTCGGCGGGCAGTTGGCCGTGATCACGCCCCTCGGCCAGCAGCGACCGCAGGGCCTGCTGGGTGACCTCGAAGGCGGCCTCGGTGCGCTGGTGGACCTGCTGGTCGGCGGTACCGATTTCGGTGGCCGTGTTGACCACGAAGCACCCCCGGCCGGGATCGCCGTCGGCAGGGCAGGTGACCAGCCACAGCATCCATTCCCGCAGCACTTCCCGGACCGGGCGGTCACCCGCGTGCAGCCGCTGCCGGGCCTCGGTCGACTCGGTGGCCCGGTAGTGGTCGAGCGCACGCAGGAACAGCGTGTGCTTGTCCGTGAAGGTCCGGTACAGGCTGCTGGGCGTGAGCGCCAGCTTCTCACCGAGATCACGCACGGAGGTGGCGTGGTAACCGCGTCGCCAGAACAGCTCGGTCGCCGAGACGACCGCACTGTGTTCGTCGAACTGTCGAGGGCGTGCCATGTATTCACTCTACCCAACTTGTGGAGCGATCGCTCTCATACTAGGCTCCCGTATGGGAGCGATCGCTCCCGAATCATGGAGGAGGCACGGTGACGACCGCAGAACAGACCCCGGCCCAGGCGAGGGCCCCGCGGACCTCGCAGAAGAGTCACTGGCTGGCGGTCAGCGCAGTGGCCCTGGGAACATTCCTGCTGGTGACCGCCGAGCAACTGCCGATCGGTCTGCTGACCTCCGTGGGGTCGGCGTTGTCGGTCTCGGAGGGCACGGCCGGGCTGATGGTGACGGTGCCCAGCCTGGTCGCCGCGGTTTCGGCGCCGTTGGTCCCGATGCTCGTCGGGCAGATGGACCGGCGAATCCTGCTGCTCGGACTGATGGCGCTGATGACCCTCGCCAACGTGGCCTCGGCCACGGCCCCCAATTTCACCGTCCTGGTGTCCTCCCGGGTGCTGGTCGGCGTGGCGATCGGCGGCTTCTGGGCGGTCGCGAGCGGTCTGGCCGTCCGGCTCGTGTCCACCGAGAACGTGCCGCGCGCCACCGCGATCATCTTCGGTGGCGTGGGAGCCGCGAACGTGTTCGGCGTCCCGATCGGCACCCTGGTCGGTGATCTCACCGGCTGGCGCATCGCCTTCGCGTCGCTGAGCGGCCTGGCGCTCGTCGCGCTGATCGGCCTGCTGGCCGTGCTGCCGTCGCTGGCCGCCTCGCAGCCCATCCGGCCGCGTCTGCTGGCCCAGCAGTTCCGCAACCCGGGCGTGCGCGTCGGCATCATCGCGACGGTCCTCATCGTGTTCGGGCACTTCTCGGCCTACACGTTCGTCAGCCCGGCGCTGCAGAGGCTGTCGGGCATCGACGAACGCTTCGTCGGTCCGCTGCTGTTCGGGTTCGGTGCGGCAGGCATGATCGGCAACTTCATCGCCGGCTCGGCGCTCTCGCGCAGGGTGCACCGGAGCGTGCTGGTCATCGCCGTGTCCCTGGCGGCCGCCATGCCGCTGTTCCTGCTGCTGGGCCAGACGGCGGTCAGCGGCGCCATCCTGCTGATCGTCTGGGGGCTGGCCTTCGGTGGTGTGTCCGTGGGCCTGCAGACCTGGATGATCAAAGCCGCCCCGCAGGCGGTGGAGGCGGCCTCCTCCCTGTGGGTGGCGGTGTTCAATCTGTCGATCGGCCTCGGCGCACTGGTCGGCGGCGTCATCGTCGACACGCTCACCCTCCAGGGTGTGCTGTGGCTCGGCGGCGCCTGCGCCCTGGCGGCCGCACTGGCGATCTGGGGCGCCCGCGCCAACGAGAACCTGCGGTGACCCGGATCCTCGCGGGTCACGCCGGAGGTCCGTCTCCGGTGTGACCCGGCAGGACGGGCCGGCTGCCCGGGCCGCCCCCCGTCGCGGGGGGCGGGCGGGCGCGC
>NZ_JBXUOY010000235.1:0-7977 GCF_057196705.1 Streptomyces sp. ATLC9
CGCGGGCGGCGGGCCGCCCCCCCCGGAGCTGCGCGGGACGTCGCTCCCCACGCTCCGCCCCTCGGCGACCAGTCGCGTGGCCGCCGCCAGCCGGGCCGCGGCCTCGGCCGCCACGGGGCCGGAGACCGTGAACGGCAACCGCACATAGCCCTCGAACGCGCCGTCCACCCCGAAGCGCGGCCCGGAGGGAACGCGCACCCCGAGCCGCTCGCCCGCCTCGGCGATCCGCGATCCGGACAGGTCTCCGGTGCGCACCCACAGGGTGAGGCCGCCGCGCGGGACGGTGAACCTCCAGTCGGGGAGATGCTCCCGGAGGGCCGCGGTGAGGGCGGCGCGGTTCTCCCGGGCCCGCTCACGGTGGATCTCCATGGCCTGGTCCCAGCCGCTGCCCCCGCCGTCCTGTCCGCCGGCCTCCGCCAGCAGCCGGGTGACGGCGAGCTGCTCCAGCACGGGGCTGCCGAGGTCGGCGTAGACGCGCGCCGTGACCAGGCTGCGGATGGTCTCGGGCGCGGCCCGGATCCAGCCGATGCGCAGCCCGGCCCAGATGGCCTTGCTGGCCGAGCCGACCGTGACGACGGTGGAGCCGCCCGGGTCGAACGCCGCGAGCGGGCGGGGCGCCGGTTCACCGGGCAGGGCGTCGAGGTCGAGGCCGGCCATGGTCTCGTCCGCCACCAGCACGGTCCCCGCGGCCCGGGCCGCGGCCACCAGCTCCCTGCGCTGCTCCTCTCCGGCCAGGGCGCCGGTGGGGTTGTGGAAGTCGGCGATGACGTACGCCATCCGCGGCGCCGCGTCCCGCAGCACCCGGCGCCAGGCGGGCAGGTCCCAGCCGGTGAACCCCTCACCCATCGCGACGGGCACCAGCCGGGCGCCCGCATCGCTCAGCAGGCGCAGCACGTTGGCGTAGGAGGGGTGCTCCACGGCGACGCGCTCGCCGCGTGGCGCGAACAGCGCGCGGATCGCGGCCACCGCGCCCATGGCACCGGTGGTGATCATGATCTGCTCGGGCATCGTCGGGACACCGCGGGCGGTGCAGCGGTCGGCCAGGGCCTGGCGCAGGACCGGCAGCCCCGCCGGGTAGTCGCCGTGGGTGTGGGCGTAGGGGGGCAGATCGGCCAGGGCTCCCTGGAAGGCCCGGGTGAGCCAGGGCTCGGGGGCGGGGAGGGCGGCACAGCCCAGGTCGATCATGGTCCCGGCGGCGTCGGGCGGCAGGGGCGCCAGTCCGCCGGACGGCAGGGGGTTGCCGGCGGGCAGGGCCGTCCAGCTCCCCGCGCCGCGGCGCGAGGCCAGGAACCCGTCGCCGCGCAGCGCCTCGTACGCGGCGGCCACGGTGGTGCGGCTGACGGACAGGGCGGCGGCCAGCTCCCGCTCGGCGGGCAGCCGGGCGGCGACGGGAACGCGGCCCTCCAGCACCAGCAGGCGCACTCCGTCGGCGAGGACCCGGTAGGCGGGCGTCCGCCGTGCCCCGCCCGCCCCGGCACGGTGGGAGGAGAGGAGGCGGGCGAGCTGGGGCGCTCCGACCGCCGAGGTCCACTGAGCCATCACTTGAGTCCACCTTCTCGAGATTGGCCATGTCCGGGAACCGCTTACAGGCCACAGAGTGTCACGCGACGATCCAATGCGCCAGAAAGGACGGCTCCTTGTCCGGTTTCACAAGTCCCGGGGATTCCAGGAGATCCGGAGTCCCCGGGGGCCCGGGCGGCTCCGCCCCGCCGACCGGCCGCCGCCTCCCCGACCGCCTCGCCCGCCGCCTGGTGCGGCTCTACACCGGCCTGGTGCTCTACGGAGCCAGCCTGGCGCTGATGGTCCGCGCCGACCTCGGTCTCGGTCCGTGGGATGTCTTCCACCAGGGCGTCTCCGGACACACCGGGCTGACCATCGGCACCGTGGTGATCATCACCGGCGCGGCCGTGCTGCTGCTGTGGATACCGCTGCGGGAGCGGCCCGGCCTGGGTACCGTCTCCAACGTGATCGTGGTGGGCCTGGCCATGGACGCCGCCCTGGCCCTGCTGCCGGAGCCGGACCCGCTCGCGGTACGTGCGCCGCTGCTGGTGGGCGCGGTGGCGCTCAACGGGGCGGCGACCGGCCTGTACATCACGGCGCGCTTCGGGCCGGGCCCGCGCGACGGTCTGATGACCGGCCTGCACCGGGTCACCGGGCGCTCGGTGCGCCTGGTACGGACGGGCATCGAGGTGGCCGCCCTGGCCACCGGCTTCCTGCTGGGCGGTACCGTCGGCGCGGGCACGGTGCTCTACGCCCTGGCGATCGGGCCGCTCTCCCAGTTCTTCCTGGGGGTCCTCGGCGCACCCGCCGCCGGGACGGACGGCGGCCGGGACGGCTCGAAGAACGGTCCGGGGAACGGCTCGGACGGCGTGGCGGGCCGCCCGCGGGAGCGCTGCCGGCGGCGGCGGGCCATACTTCGTCCATGACGGCACCGGCCCTCCGCGCACCGCGCCCCGACCACCCCTTCTTCGACCATCCCGTCCCCCTGGCCTTCGCCCACCGGGGCGGCGCCGCGCCGGGGGCGGAGAACACCCACGGCGCCTTCGCACGGGCGGTGGAGCTGGGCTACCGCTATCTGGAGACCGACGTGCACGCCACGGCGGACGGGAAGCTGGTCGCCTTCCACGACGCCACGCTGGACCGGGTCACCGACGCCAGCGGGGCGATCGCCTCCCTGCCGTGGGCGGAGGTCCGGCGGGCTCTGGTGGGCGGCGGCGAGCCGGTGCCGCTCTTCGCCGACCTGCTGCGCGCCTTTCCCCGCGCCCGCTGGAACATCGACGTCAAGGCGGACACCGCACTCGCCCCGCTGCTGGAGGTCCTGGACCGCGCCGGCGCATGGGACCGGGTGTGTCTGGGGGCCTTCAGCGAGTCCCGGGTGGCCCGGGCGCGCCGCCTGGCGGGCCCGCGGCTGGCCACCTCGCTGGGCACCCGTGGCGTCCTGGGCCTGCGGCTGCGCTCGTACCGCCTGCCGGGCGCGGTCGGCCGCGGCGCGCTGTGCGCGCAGGTCCCGGTGCGGCACGGCGGGATACCGGTGGCGGACCGGGCGTTCGTCCGCCACGCCCACCGCAGGGGCCTCCAGGTCCACGTGTGGACGGTCAACGATCCGGAGCGGATGAGGGCGCTGCTGGATCTGGGCGTGGATGGCATCATGACCGACCACATCGAGACACTGCGCACGGTGCTGGCCGAGCGGGGAGCCTGGACCTGACGTCCGGCGGCCGGGGCATCCGGAGACCGCCGGGCGGCCCGGCCGCGTCCCCGCCCGTGCGCACGGGACGAACGACGAGGGGGCGCGGGTGGGCACCGAGACCGTGGCGGGAGCCGGGGACGCCGGGGACACGGCGGAGAGCACGGGCGGCGGCGCGGGCGGCGCGGCGGAGGCGGAGGGCTTCGCCGGGGCCGCCGAACGGCGCCGCGAGCAGCGCGGCTGGTACTTCTACGACTGGGCGGTCTCCGTCTTCTCCACCAGCGTGCTCACCGTCTTCCTCGGCCCCTATCTGACCTCGGTCGCCGAGGCCGCGGCGGACGGCGCCGGCTACGTCCACCCCCTGGGCGTCCCGGTCCGCGCCGGCTCGTACTTCGCCTACACCGTCTCCGCCTCGGTGCTGCTGTCGGTGCTGGTGATGCCGCTGGCCGGGGCGGTCGCCGACCGGTCGGGCCGCAAGAAGCCGATCATGGGCGTGTTCGCCTATCTGGGCGCCGCGGCCACCACGGGGATGTTCTTCCTGGAGGGCGACCGCTATCTGCTGGGCGGGGCGCTGCTGGTGGTGGCGAACGTCTCCTACGCCACGGCCGTGGTGGTCTACAACTCCTTCCTGCCCCAGATCGCCACCCCCGGGGAGCGGGACGCGGTCTCCTCCCGCGGCTGGGCCTTCGGCTACGCCTCCGGCTCCCTGGTGCTGGTGGCCAACCTGGCACTGTTCCTCGGGCACGAGTCGCTGGGGGTGAGCGAGGGCACGGCGGTGCGGATCTGCCTGGCCTCGGCAGGCCTGTGGTGGGCGGTCTTCGCGATCATCCCGCTGCGGCGGCTGCGCGAGCGGCCCGCCGCCCACGCGCCGGCGGCGGGCGCCGCGGCCGGAGCGGGGATGTCCCTGCGGGGCGGCTGGCGGCAGCTCGCCGGGACGCTGCGCGATCTGCGCCGCTACCCGCTGACCCTGATGTTCCTGCTGGCCTACCTGCTCTACAACGACGGGGTGCAGACGGTGATCACCCAGGCCTCGGTCTTCGGCGCCGGGGAGCTGGGGATGGACCAGACCACCCTCATCGGCGCGATCCTGCTGGTGCAGGTCCTGGCGGTGGCGGGGGCGCTGCTGCTGGGCAGGCTGGCGGCGCGCTACGGCGCCAAGCGCACGATCCTGGGCTCGCTGGTGGCGTGGACGGCGACGGTGGGCGCCGGTTACGTGCTGCCCGCGGGCGAGCCGGTGTGGTTCTTCGTGCTGGCCGCGGCGATCGGAATGGTGCTGGGCGGCACCCAGGCGCTGTCACGGTCGCTGTACGCGCAGCTGGTGCCGCCGGGCAAGGAGGCGGAGTACTTCTCGCTGTACGAGGTGAGCGACCGCGGTACCAGCTGGCTGGGACCGCTGGTGTTCGGGCTCACCTACCAGCTCACCGGCAGCTACCGGGACGCGATCATCTCACTGGTGGTCTTCTTCGTTCTGGGTTTCGTCCTGCTGCTGCGGGTACCGGTCAGAAGAGCGGTGGCGGCGGTGGGCGCCGCTGCGCCGGATCGGATTTAGGCCATCGGCCGAAGGGCGGGTAGTATACGCCTGCAACTCGTCGGATGGATCGTTACCGCACGCCAAAGATAGGCGAACGTTATGTTACGACCCCTGGAGGGATGTGACAAAGCGGGCGGCTGTGGGTACCGCATATCCGACGAGGCAGCGGCACGACGGGCGACGCATGTCCCAGATCGGGAATCTTCACCGCCGACCGGACGTTGACCGGATGACGACGACAGCGACACCTGTCCTGTGGGCGACAAGCCCGGGAGGCACGATTCATGAGTGAGCGAGCTCTGCGCGGCACGCGACTCGTGGTGACCAGCTACGAGACCGACCGCGGTATCGACCTGGCGCCGCGCCAGGCCGTGGAGTACGCATGCCAGAACGGTCATCGGTTCGAGATGCCGTTCTCGGTTGAGGCCGAGATTCCGCCGGAGTGGGAGTGCAAGGTATGTGGCGCCCAGGCGCTCCTGGTCGACGGCGAGGGCCCCGAGGAGAAGAAGGGCAAGCCCGCGCGTACGCACTGGGACATGCTCATGGAGCGGCGCACCCGTGAGGAGCTGGAGGAGGTGCTGGCCGAGAGGCTGGCGGTCCTGCGCTCCGGGACCATGAACATCGCCGTGCATCCGCGGGACAGCAAGCGCAAGTCCGCCTGACGGCGGGAGCGCGTGGGCGAGGGTCCGGCCGGTGGCCGGACCCTCGCCCACGTGTGCGTCCGCGCCCCTCACGGCGGGCTCGGCGGGGGACGGCTAACGCGCTCCCCCGCCCTCCCCGCCTCGGGTGTCATGTCCGCCGCGGGTGTCATGTCCGTCCTCCCGCACGACCTCTCCCTGGACCACCTTGCCGTCGGGCCGGTGGATGCGGAACTGCTCCTCGGCCGTACGCGCCTGCCGCAGGGTGTCCTCCAGGAAACCGGGGGCGAAGCCGGCGTGGCGGCCGAGCCGGCGCTCCGCGCCCCGGCGCAGCAGCGCGGCCGTCGGCGGGAAGAGGCACAGCAGCCCGGCCGCGTCCGAGACCAGACCGGGCAGCATCAGCAGCAGGCCGCCGAGCATGGCCAGCCCGTGCCCGCCCCGGCCGTCCTGCGGCCCGGTGCGCGGCTCGGCGCCCGGCCGGAGGCTCTCGACGGTCTCCACCAGACCGCGCCAGGCGCGGCGCCCGGCGCGCTTGACGGCCGCGGCGCCCAGCACCGCCCCCGCGACCAGGACGGCCAGGACGGCCAGTCCGCTCGTGGCGTCCGCGAGCAGGGTCAGCAGCCAGATCTCCAGGACCACGAAGGCGGCCAGCCCCACGGGGACGAGGCTGCGCCGGGGCCGGCCCCGGGGCCCGGTGCCGGGGGACCCCGGGCCTTCTGGCCCCCCCGGCCCCTCCGGTCCGGGCCGGGAGTGCCGCGGAGGCGGCTCGTACGGGTACGGTGCTCCGGTCGTCATGTCATCCAGTGTGCCTGCGGCCGAGCGCCTGGTTCACACGGGACCGCACGCCCCAGGCGGTGACCCGCCACAGGGCCTCGGCGACGATGTCGCGGTTCATCTTGCTGTCGCCGCGCTCGCGCTCCACGAAGGTGATGGGCACCTCGACCACCTGGTACCCGGCCTGCACGGCGCGGTTGGCGAGGTCCACCTGGAAGCAGTACCCCTGGGAGGCCACGTCGTCCATGCCCAGCCCCAGCAGGGTCTCCCTGCGGAAGGCCCGGTAGCCGCCGGTGACGTCCCGCAGGGGCACGCCCAGCAGCAGCCTGGAGTAGGTGCTGCCGCCGCGTGAGAGGAACTTGCGGTGGCCCGGCCAGTTGACCACCCGCCCGCCCGGCACCCAGCGCGAGCCCAGCACCAGGTCGGCGTTCCTGAGCGCGGTCAGCAGCCTGGGCAGCTCCTCGGGCTGGTGGGAGCCGTCCGCGTCCATCTCGACCAGGACGTCGTAGCCGTTGTCGATGCCCCAGCGGAAACCCTCCAGGTAGGCGGCGCCCAGCCCCTCCTTGCCCTCCCGGTGGAGGACCTCGACCCGCTCGTCCTCGGCCGCCAGTTCGTCGGCGGCCTTCCCCGTGCCGTCGGGGCTGTTGTCGTCGGCGACCAGGACATGGGCCTCGGGGACGGCGGCGCGCACTCTGGTGACGATCGGCCGGATGTTGTCGACCTCGTTGTAGGTCGGGATGATCACAAGGATCCTGCCGAGCGGATCCCTGTGGCGCTGCCGCGCGTCGTTCACTGCTGCCGCCTTTTCTCGTCCGTCCCGTTCACCCCGTGTCCCCGCCCCCGCCGGCCGGTCGCGAAGGCCACGGCGCAGGACAGGACGCCCACCATAGCGAGCACCCACTCCGGTGCGGAGCCGATCCGGTCGGCGAAGGTGGTCTCGTCGCGCAGCGGGAGATCGGCGGTGATCACGTCCTGCGTGAACTCCTCCGTACGCTGCCCGATCGTGCCGTCGGGGGCGACGACCGCGCTGATGCCGCTGGTGGCGGCGGTGACCACGGCCCGCCCGTGCTCGACGGCCCGCAGCCGGGACATCACCAGCTGCTGCTCGGGCTGGCCGGTGTTGCCGTAGGTGGCGTTGTTGGTCTGGATCACCAGGGCGCGGGCTCCGTCGTTGACGGTGTCGCGCACGATCCCGTCGTAGGCGACCTCGAAGCAGATGACGTCACCGAGCCTGGCCGGGCCGACGTCCATCACTCCGGTGCTCTCACCGGGCCAGAAGTCGCGGGGGACGCGCTGGAGGCGGGTGATGACCTTGCTGAGCTGGTCGCGGTAGGGCACGTACTCGCCGAAGGGCACCGGGTGCTGCTTGGTGTACGAGGCCCCGGGGCCCGCCCCGGGGCCCCAGACGATGCCCTGGTTCTCGACGTAGCCCTCACGCTCGGGGTGGTCGACGAGGGCGCCGACGAGGACGGGGACGCCCACGGCCCTCGCGGCCCGGTCGATGGCGTCGTACGCCTGCGGGTAGCGGTACGGGTCCAGGTCGGAGGCGTTCTCCGGCCAGATCACCAGGTCGGGACGCTCCTCCCGGCCCGTCTCCACGTCCTCGGCCAGTTCCAGGGTGGCCTCGACGTGGTTGTTCAGGATCAGCATCGGGCGGCCCAGGAAGTCCATGCCGGGCTGCTGGACGTTGCCCTGGACGACGGCGATGCGGACGGTGTCGGCCGCCGCCGTACGGACCGGTACGGCCTGACCGGCCGCGGTCACGGCCGCGGCGAGGAGGGCCGCCCCGGCGGCGGCGCGGGCCGGGCGTCCCGTACGGGGACCGTCCCCGGCCGCCGCCTCGGCGG
>NZ_JBXUOY010000236.1:0-7964 GCF_057196705.1 Streptomyces sp. ATLC9
CGCCGCCCCCCGCCCCCCCGCACGCCCCCCCCCCCCCCCGGCCCCGCCCCCCGGGGCCGGGCGCCGGGGGCAGGTCAGCGGCCCGGCCGTCAAGATCTCGGTGGCTCGTCCATCGGACAGGTGAAATACGCCGATTCCGCCGCCACCGTTCATCGGTCGTTGCCGCCGCGCCGAGCGCCCAGTAGAAACCGGAGTGGAAGTTACCGCCCAGTAGCAAATTGGCGTGCGGGAGACCGCACAAGACCACGGGGAGAGGAAACCATGCCGCCCACCAGCCGTACCGCCCCTCCCGGCCGCCGGGACTCCCGGCGGCCGGCCCGCTCGGCCCTGCTCGCCGCCCGGCAGCGGGAACGCGACAGGCTGCCGCCCTACTGGTTCGCGCACCGGCTGGTGCTCGTCCTCAGCGGTCTGCGGCCGGTCCACCTGCTGCTCGGCCACACCCGTGACGAGGCGTACGAGCAGCTGGTCCGGCTCGCCCCGCTGACACCGCTGCGATCGGCGGTGGCGGGCGGGCCGGCTCCGGTGGTCCGGGAGGTCGGCTGGTCTCAGCCCTGCCCCGGCGCGGTCGAGGCGTTCGCCCGGATCGCCGCCGGCGACCGGCTGCGCGCTCTGGCCTTCCGTCTGGAGCGCTCCCGCGATCAGCGCTGGCTGTGCTCGGCCGTCGAGCTCGACACCGTGTCCTGAACGTGTCCTGACCTGCCCGCCGTCCCGACCGCCTCCGCCGCTCCGGCCGGCGCGGCGGCGCCATGAGGGGCGCGGGCCCCTGCGGCACGGAAAACGCCGCGGGGCCGGGCGTCCTTCTCGGACGCCCGGCCCCGGAACGGCATCGAAGCGGACCGCCGACCGCCACTCGGCGGCGGTCACCAGCTCACTTCTTGCGGCGGCGGCCCTTCTCCCGCTGGGCCCTGCGGCGCTCGGCGCGGGTCATGCCGTCCGCGGGCGAGCGGACCGGACCGCCCTCCTCGCCACTGGCGAAGTCACCCTCGACGACACCGCCCTCGCCGTCCACGGTCGGCGCGGAGAAGTGCAGCCGGTCCGGGCGCTGCGGGGCGTCCAGGCCCTTGGCCCGGATCGCCGGACGCCCGCCCGCCGCGACGGCCTCCTCCTGAGGGGCCTTCTCCAGGGAGGGCGCGGGCCCGGCCTCCTCGACCGGCACCTCCTCGACCTGCTGCTCCACCTGGACCTCCAGGTTGAACAGGTAGCCGACGGACTCCTCCTTGATGCCGTCCATCATCGCGATGAACATGTCGTAGCCCTCGCGCTGGTACTCCACCAGCGGGTCGCGCTGCGCCATGGCGCGCAGGCCGATGCCCTCCTGGAGGTAGTCCATCTCGTACAGGTGCTCGCGCCACTTGCGGTCGAGGACGGAGAGGACCACGCGGCGCTCCAGCTCGCGCATGATCTCCGAGCCGAGCTGCTTCTCACGCTCCTCGTACCGCTCGTGGATGTCGTCCTTGATGGCGTCGGTGATGAAGTCCGCCGTGATGCCGTCGCGGCCCCCGGCGGCCTCCTCCAGGTCCTCGACGGTGACCGTCACCGGGTAGAGCTGCTTGAAGGCGCCCCACAGCCGGTCCAGGTCCCACTCCTCGGCGAAGCCCTCGACCGTCTCGGCCTGGACGTACGCGTCGATGGTGTCGTCCATGAAGTGGACGATCTGCTCGTGCAGGTCCTCGCCCTCCAGGACGCGGCGGCGCTCGCCGTAGATGACCTCGCGCTGCCGGTTGAGGACCTCGTCGTACTTCAGGACGTTCTTGCGGATCTCGAAGTTCTGCTGCTCGACCTGCGACTGCGCCGAGGCGATGGCCCGGGTGACCATCTTGTTCTCGATCGGGACGTCGTCGGGCACGTTGGCCATGGACATCACGCGCTCGACCATCTGCGCCTTGAACAGCCGCATCAGGTCGTCGCCGAGGGAGAGGTAGAAACGGGACTCGCCCGGGTCGCCCTGACGGCCGGAGCGACCGCGCAGCTGGTTGTCGATACGGCGCGACTCGTGCCGCTCGGTGCCCAGCACGTACAGACCGCCGAGGTCGACGACCTCCTCGTGCTCCGCCGCGACGGCCTGCTCGGCGCGCTCCATGGCCCCGGGCAGGGCCGCCGCCCACTCCTCGGCGTTCTCCACCGGGTCCAGGCCCTTGGCCCGCAGCTCGGTCTCGGCGAGGTCGTCCGGGTTGCCTCCGAGCTTGATGTCCGTACCGCGGCCGGCCATGTTGGTGGCGACCGTGACGGCGCCCTTGCGGCCAGCCTGCGCGACGATCACGGCCTCGCGCTCGTGGTTCTTGGCGTTGAGCACCTCGTGCGGCACGCCGCGCTTCCTCAGCTGCTGCGACAGGTACTCGGACTTCTCCACCGAGGTGGTGCCCACCAGGACCGGCTGGCCCTTCTCGTGCCGCTCGACGATGTCGTCGACCACCGCGTCGAACTTGGCGACCTCGGTTCGGTAGATCAGGTCCGACTGGTCCTTGCGGATCATCGGCCGGTGGGTCGGGATCGGCACCACGCCGAGCTTGTAGATCTGCTGGAACTCGGCGGCCTCGGTCATGGCCGTACCGGTCATGCCCGAGAGCTTGTCGTAGAGGCGGAAGAAGTTCTGGAGGGTGATCGTGGCGAGGGTCTGGTTCTCGTCCTTGATCTCCACTCCCTCCTTCGCCTCGATCGCCTGGTGCATGCCCTCGTTGTAGCGGCGGCCGGCCAGGATGCGGCCGGTGTGCTCGTCGACGATCATGACCTCGCCGTCGAGGACGACGTAGTCCTTGTCCTTCTTGTAGAGCTCCTTGGCCTTGATCGCGTTGTTGAGGTAGCCCACCAGCGGGGTGTTGACCGACTCGTAGAGGTTGTCGATCCCCAGCCAGTCCTCGACCTTGGCCACGCCGGACTCGTGGATGGCGACCGTGCGCTTCTTCTCGTCGACCTCGTAGTCGCCCGTCTCCGGCTGCTGCTTGAGCGGGTTGGCGGCCTCACCGCGCTCCAGCCGCCTCACCAGCTTGGCGAAGTCGCCGTACCACTTGGTGGCCTGGTCGGCCGGGCCCGAGATGATCAGCGGGGTGCGGGCCTCGTCGACGAGGATCGAGTCGACCTCGTCGACGATCGCGAAGTTGTGGCCGCGCTGCACCAGCTCGTCCTTCGACCACGCCATGTTGTCGCGCAGGTAGTCGAAGCCGAACTCGTTGTTGGTGCCGTAGGTGATGTCGCAGGCGTACTGCTCGCGGCGCTGCGCCGGGGTCATGTTGGCGACGATGCATCCGATCGTCAGTCCCAGGAACTTGTGGACGCGGCCCATCATCTCGGAGTCGCGCTGGGCCAGGTAGTCGTTGACCGTGATGAGGTGGACGCCCTTGCCCGACAGGCCGTTGAGGTAGGCGGGCAGGGTGCCCACCAGCGTCTTGCCCTCACCGGTCTTCATCTCGGCGACGTAACCCATGTGCAGGGCGGCGCCGCCCATGATCTGCACGTCGTAGTGGCGTTGGCCGAGTACGCGCTTGGCCGCCTCGCGGACCGTCGCGAAGGCCTCGGGCAGCAGGTCGTCCAGGGACTCTCCGTCGGCGAGGCGCTCCCTGTACTCGTCCGTGAGCGCCCGCAGCTCGGCGTCGGTGAGGTTGACGAAATCCTCTTCGATCGACGACACCTGGTCCGCGATGCGGTGCAGTTTGCGCAGGATCTTGCCTTCACCTGCACGCATGATCTTGCCGAAGACGGACACGTAGGCTGGCTCCTTGCCGGTCGGGCCGGGCACGGTCTGGGTGCTCTGGCACGGCGGGCCTCTTCCTTGCTCCGGGCCCAGCCGCACCGGCCATCGTATGCGAGGGGCACCGGCCCCTGTACCCCCCAACGTGCCGGAGACTCGTAAGGTGCCGGTTCCGCCCGATTGGATGACCGGCACAATCATCTCCATGCGACCCGTCACCCTCGGCACCGAGCGTCTCCTGCTGCGCACCTTCGAACCGCAGGACGTTCCCGCCGTCCACGCCGCCTGCCAGGATCCGGACATCCTGCGCTGGACCACCCTCCCCGAGCCCTACGAGCGGCGGCACGCGCAGGAGTTCGTGCTCAACATCGGCCCGGCCGGCTGGCGCGGGGACACCGCGTACAACTTCGGCGTCTTCACCCGTGACGGGGAGCTGGTGGGCTCCATGGGGCTGGTGCGCATCACACCGCCCTGCCCGGAGGGGCGCCTGGCGGAGCTGGGCTACTGGACGGCCAGGGAGCGGCGGGGCCGCGGGTACACCGTGGAGGCGGCACGGGCGGTGACCGACTGGGCCTTCCGCGAACTGGGCGTGCAGCGGCTGGAGTGGTTCGCCGAGGCCGGGAACACCGGTTCGCGGGCCGTGGCGGAGCGGCTGGGCTTCGTGATGGAGGGCACCCTGCGGGCGCGGATCACCTTCCGCGGGACCCGGCGGGACGCGTGGGTGGCGTCGCTGCTGCCCTCGGACTGGGGACGGACGACGGCCGTGGCGTACCTGCCCTCGTCGTAGGAGCCGCGCTTCGGGACCCCGTTGTCGGTGGCGGGCTCTATCGTCGGCGCATGACCACCGTCTCACTCTCACTCTCCGCCGACGAGGCCCGCCGGACCGCGCTGCGCGCACAGGGGCTGCTGGGGGCCCCGGACCGCCGGGCCGGGGTGCGGGGGATGCTGCGCCGTCTGGGCGCCGTGCAACTGGACACCATCTCGGTGCTGGCCCGCTCCCATGAACTGGTGCCCTACGCACGGCTGGGCGCGGTCGGCCGCGACACGGTGGAGGCGGCGTACTGGTCGGGGGGCCGCGCCTTCGAGTACTGGTCGCACGCCGCCTGCGTCCTGCCGGTCGAGGAGTGGCCGTACTTCGCCTTCCGGCGCCGGGCGTTCCGGGCCAGGGGGCACCGCTGGCACCGCATGGAGGACTCCGGGCGCTCCTGCGCCGCCGTACGGGACCGGCTGAAGGCCGACGGCCCGCTGACGGCCACCGAGCTGGGAGGCGCGAAGAACGGCGGCGAGTGGTACGACTGGTCCGAGACGAAGATCGCGGTGGAGTGGCTGCTGGACACCGGCGAGGTGGTCTGCACCGAGCGGCGCGGCTGGAAGAGGGTGTACGACCTGGCCGAGCGCGCCGTCCCCGGCGAACTGCTCCACGACGACCCGACCGACCACGAGTGCCTGCTCCGGCTGGTCGCCCAGGCCGGGAGGGCGATGGGCGTGGCCACCCGCGCGGACCTGGCCGACTACCACCGGCTGAAGGGCGAGCAGATCGACGCGGTCGTCGCCGAGACGGGCCTGGTGCCGGTGGAGGTGGCGGGCTGGGGAAAGCCCGCCTGGGCGGACCCGGCGGCGCTGGAGGCCGAGTCGTCCGGAGGCCGGGGTCGGCACCGCACCACGCTGCTGTCGCCGTTCGACTCGCTGATCTGGGACCGCAGGCGCACCGAGAGGATCTTCGGTTTCACCCACCGGCTGGAGGCCTACGTGCCCAGGGCCCGGCGGATACACGGCTACTTCGCCATGCCGCTGCTGTCGGGCGGGCGGCTGCTGGGCCGGGTCGATCCGGCCCGCGAGGGGAGGACGCTGGTGGCGCGGCAGGTGTCGATGGCGGGGCGCGGGGCGGTGGAGCCGATGGCCCGGGCACTGTGGGAGGCGGCGGACTGGGTGGGCTGTGACGCGGTGCGCGTCGAGCGCTGCGACGACCCGGCGCTGGCCGCGGCCCTCGTCTCGGCGCTCGGCTGACGTACCGCCCGCCTCCGGCGCGCCGCGGACCGGACCACGGCGCGCCGGGCCACCTCACCTGATCTCGAGGATCTTCTCCCGCATCGCGTAGACCACGGCCTCCATCCGGGAGTGGAGCTGGAGCTTCTCCAGGATGTTGCGTACGTGGTTCTTCACGGTGTTCTCGCTGATGAAGAGTTCCTTGGCGATGTCGCGGTTGTTCATGCCGGTGGCGACGAGCTTGAGCACCTCCAGCTCCCGGTCGGTCAGGCGCGGCGCGGGCACCAGCCGCTTCTCGTCGGTGCGCTGGATCATCGACTTGAACTCGGTGAGCAGCTTGGCCGCCATCGACGGACTGATCTGCGACTGCCCGTCGGCGACCGCGCGGATCGCGGTGGAGACCTCGTCGGTGGAGATCTCCTTGAGCAGGTAGCCGGTGGCCCCCGCCTTGATCGCGTCGTAGAGATCGGCCTCCTCGTCGCTGATCGTCAGCATGATGATCTTCGCGCTGGGCGCCACCTCCTTGATCGAGGTGCATGCCTCGATGCCGCCGCGCCGGGGCATCCGCACGTCCATCAGCACGATGTCGGGAAGCAGGTCCGCGGCCTTGTCCACGGCCTCGGCCCCGTCCCCCGCCTCGCCGACGACCTCGATGTCCTCCTCCTGTGCGAGAACGATCTCCAGCCCGCGCCTGAAGAGGGCGTGGTCGTCGACGACCAGGACCCGGATGGGTTCCCCGCGCGAGCTCTCCTCCCCCTCGTCCGCGGGGGTGGTACCGCGGCCTCCGCCCCGCGCACCGGGCGTCACGGGCCCGAAGCTGTCCGCCATCGTTCCTCCCCCTGCAGCCAGGCTACGCAGCGCCAACCGACCGATGCAGGACGCCGGTTGGACGGGGCCATGATTCCATGCCACCGCCCCCGGCCGAATTCCTCGTTCGGCCGGGGGCGGGCCCGGTGCGCGGTGTCAGCGACTGTTATCAGCCACCCAGAGCGCCTCCGGCGCCCTGCGGTGCCTCCTCCACGAACGGATCGGGTTCCAGATGGATGACGCCGTAGTCGTAACCGTGCCGCCGGTAGACGACGCTCGGCAGCTTGGTCTCGGAGTCGACGAACAGGTAGAAGTCATGCCCGACCAGCTCCATCTCGTACAGGGCCTGGTCCAGCGACATCGGGGCCGCCGCGTGGGTCTTCTCCCGGACGACCAGGGGACCGTCCCCCTGGACCTCCAGCGGTCCCACCCTGGTGGTGGCGGGCGGTTCCTCGACCACCGTACGCTGCGGTCCGAGCCGGCCGTCCTCGCCGATGGCCGCCGCGTTCGGCACGGTCACGGCCACGTCGCGCGCCGGGATCCGGTGGTGGCCGTTCCCCTTCCGCGCGGAGACCCGCTTCTCGTGCTGCCTGCGCAGCCGCGACTCCAGCTTCTCCGTGGCCAGGTCCAGCGCCACGTAGGGATCGGCCGCCGCCGCCTCGGCGCGGATCACCGGACCGCGGGAGCGCAGTGTGATCTCAACCCGGTCGGAGCGGTCGGCCTGACGCGGGTTGGGCTCCTTGGACACCTCGACGTCGAGGCGGATCGCCTTGGCGTCGATCTTCTGGATCTTGTCCAACTTGAGCTTGTCGACCACGTGCTTGCGGAACCGCTCCGGCACCTCTGTCTTACGGCCCTTGACGACGATGTCCACGCAGAACTCCGTTCCCGGGCGTCTCCGCGGCCTGAGCGGCGGAGCACGCCCTTTGTGCACTGAGTCCGAAAGATGCGGGCTCCTGCCCGTCACCGTCCGGCCCTACGTCGGGTTGCGACTTTCACCTCCTCCTCCCCAGCCGGGAAGACCGCCACCCTCCCGTTTCCGGGAGGATGACCAGCAAAGCCGGGCGAACGCCATGCAGCGCACATGTCCCGCCGTACAGAACGACTCTCGCCATTCCTCACAACCGAACCTACCTCCGCCGGGGGAAACTCGGCACCCCCTGGTGGCACGGACCTCCGGTCTCGGACGGCGTCGCCTTCAGGACGGAAACGAGACGCTTCCGCCGGCGGTTCCACCCGTACGGACCACACTGCCCACTCACGGCCGGGGTACGCCCCCGCGAACCGCCTGCCGGGTGAGCGCCCGCACACCGGTGCGAGAACGGCGGGAGCACCGGTGTACGGGCCCTCGGGGGCCGACCGGCACGGCACGGCGCTAACCTCGAAGTTTCGTGACGGTCCGCCGACGGAGTCGGTGGACCGTTTTCGTGCCGTGGGCTGAGGCTGGGCAGGCCGACGGCCCGGCTGTCGCGTCGGGTGGGCGCCG
>NZ_JBXUOY010000237.1:0-7921 GCF_057196705.1 Streptomyces sp. ATLC9
CCCCCGGCGAGCCGGGGCGGCGGTGGGGGTCGCGCCCCCCCGCGGGACCGCGGGCGCCCCCGACACACGTGACGCGTGCGTGCGACGGGAAGCGGGACGGTGGGACGGCGTGCCGCGTTCCCGCGCCCGCCGCGGAAGGACGGCCCCGGCTCAGCAGCAGCCCGGCTCCAGCCCGGCCGGCAGCCCCTCGCCGCCGAAGACCGCGACCGTGGCCTCGTCGCCGCCGAGCGCGGCCACGGCCAGCAGCAGCGAGCCGGCCGTCCAGGAGGTCAGCTCCTCGGGCCAGAAGGCCTCGTCCTCGAAGACGTAGCCGGTCCAGTACAGGCCGCCCTCGGCGCGCAGGTGCTGCATCCAGCGCAGGATCTCCAGCGCCCGGTCGGACTCCCCCATCACCCACAGGGCCAGGGCGAGTTCGGCGCTCTCGCCGCCGGTCACCCAGGGGTTGGGCAGCACGCAGCGCACGCCCAGGCCGGGGACGACGAAGCGCTCCCAGCCGGACTCGATGCGCTCCTTGGCCGCGGCCCCGGTCACCGCGCCGCCCAGGACGGGGTAGTACCAGTCCATCGAGTAGCGGTCCTTGTCCAGGAAGCGCTCGGGGTGGTGGCGCACCGCGTGGCCCAGCCGGCCCAGCGCCAGCTCCCAGTCCGGCTGCGCCTCCTCGCGGTGCCCGGCCAGGGCCAGCGCGCAGCGCAGCGCCTGGTGCATCGAGGAGCAGCCGGTCAGCAGGGCGTCGGTGACGGGAGTGCCGTCGGCCTCCCGCTTCCAGCCGATCTGACCGCCGGGCTGCTGGAGTTCCAGGACGAACTCCACGGCCGCGCGGACCACCGGCCACATGCGGTCCGCGAAGGTGTCGTCGCCGGTGGCGAGGTAGTGGTGCCACACCCCGACGGCGACGTAGGCGCAGAAGTTGGTCTCCTTGCCCAGGTCGGTGGGGCGGGCCGCGTCCCCGTCGGCGTAGGCGGCGTACCAGGAGCCGTCCGCGTTCTGGTGCTCGGCCAGCCAGCGGTAGGCGGCCGCGGCCCGCTCGTGCTCACCCGCCGCGTCCAGCGCCATCGCGGCCTCGACGTGGTCCCAGGGGTCGAGGTGGTGGCCCCGGAACCACGGGATCGCGCCGTCCTCGCGCTGGAGGGCGGCGATGCCCGCGACGGTCCGCTCGGCCTGCTCGGCGGTCAGGACGCCGGGCAGGACCAGTCGTTCGGTGCGGCCCGGGCTCGTCACGCCGTCTCCCGGCCACAGGCGGCGTCGGCGGGCAGGCGCGGCTTGGTGGCGTAGGCCACGAAGCTCTTGCCCATCACCGGGTTGAGCAGCTCCTCGGCGAGGCGGGTGGCCAGCGGCTTCCTCATGATGTCCCAGACCAGCAGCTTGTGGTAGGCGCGCACCGGCAGCGCGGCGTCGTCACCGTCCCGGTTCACTCCGAAGGCGCACTTGAGCCACCAGTACGGGGAGTGCAGGGCGTGCGCGTGGTGGGTGCCGTACGGCCTCAGGCCCGCACCCCGCATCCTCGCCAGCAGTTCGTGGGCGCGGTAGATGCGGATGTGGCCGCCCTCGACCTCGTGGTAGGCGTCGGACAGCGTCCAGCAGACCTTCTCCGGCCCGTAGCGCGGCACGGTCACCGCGATCCGGCCGCCGGGGCGCAGCACCCGGACCATCTCGGCCAGGACACCCTTGTCGTCGGGGACGTGCTCCATCACCTCGGAGATGATCACGGCGTCGAAGCTGTCGTCGGGGAAGGGCAGGGCCAGGGCGTCGCCCTCCATCGCGGTGGCCTCGGCTCCCGCCGGGGCCTCGCCGGCCTCCTCCATCGCGGCGAACCACTTGGCGACCTCGCGGATCTCCTCGGCGTCGCGGTCCAGCGCGACGACGCGGGCGCCGCGCCGGTAGCACTCGAAGGCATGGCGCCCGGCGCCGCACCCCAGGTCCAGGACCCGGTCCCCGGGGGCGAGCGGGAAGCGGGAGAAGTCCACGGTCAGCACGGGTGTCTGCCTTCCTCGGTGCGGTGCTGGGGTGCTATGCGGTGCTCTGGGCGGTGCCAGGTGGCGCTAGGCGGTGCGGTCCGGTGACGGCCCGGAGGCGGGGCTGCGGGCGGCGACGGCGGCGCGGTAGTGCTCCACCGTGCCGCGGGCGGCCTGCTCCCAGGTGAAGCGGCTCAGTACCCTCTCCCGTCCGGCCGCGCCCAGGCGTGCCCGCAGTTCCGCGTCGCCGAGCAGCCTGCCCAGCGCCGCGGCGAGCGCTCCGGTGTCGGCCGGCTCCACCGCCAGGCAGGTCTCGCCGTCGGGGCCGGTGACCTCGGGGATGGCACCGCCGGTGGTGGCGACCAGGGGGGTGCCGGTGGCCATGGCCTCGGCCGCCGGCAGGGAGAAGCCCTCGTAGAGGGAGGGCACGCAGGCGATCTGGGCGCCGCGCACCAGATCGGCCAGCTCCCGGTCGCTGACGCCCTTGACGAACTCCACCGCGCCGCCGAGCCCGTAGCGCTCCATCGCCTCGGCCACCGGCCCCTTCTCCGGGCGTTTGCCGACGACGACCAGATGCGCGTCCGCGTGCTCGGTGCGGGCCTTGGCCAGGGCCTCGACGAGGTGGACCAGCCCCTTGAGGGGGACATCGGCGCTGGAGGTGGTGACTATGCGGCCGGGGATCTCGGGAACGGCCGCGTCGGGCGAGAACAGCCGGGTGTCGGCGCCGATGGGCACGACGTGGACGCGCTCGGGACACACCCCGAGGTCCTCGGTGATCTCCCGGCGGGAGGACCCGGAGACGGTCAGCACGGTGGGCAGCCGCCGGGCGACGCGCTTCTGCATACGCGTGAAGCCGTACCAGCGGCGCACCGAGGCCCGGCGCCTCCAGCCCCCGGCGGCCGCCAGATCCAGGCGGCGGTCGACGGTGACGGGGTGGTGGACGGTGGTGACCAGGGGGAAGCCGAGCCGGTCCAGGCCGAGCAGGCCGTATCCGAGGGTCTGGTTGTCGTGCACGACGTCGAACTCGCCGCGCCGGGCGGCCAGGTGGCGGCGGGCGCGCAGCGAGAAGGTCAGCGGCTCGGGGAAGCCCCCGGTCCACATGGTCGCGACCTCCAGCGCGTCGACCCAGTCCCGGTACTCCCCGGGCCCCGGGGTGCGGAAGGGGTCGGGCTGCCGGTAGAGGTCGAGGCTGGGCAGACGGGTGAGGGAGACCTCTCCCGGCAGACCGTCCGCCCGGTCCAGCACGGGGTAGGGCTGGGCGCCGATCACCTCGACGCGGTGGCCGAGCCGGGCCAGCTCGCGCGACAGGTGACGCACGTAGACGCCCTGGCCGCCGCAGAACGGGTTCCCCTTGTAGGTGAGCAGCGCGATCCGCAGCGGCCGGCCGCCGTCGGCGGCCTCGCCCGCCAGGGGTCCGGGCGCGGCGCCCCAGGTGGCCTCTGCCGTCACTCACGGCCCCCTTCTCGAAGGTCCCAGCGGCGATTTTCCGCCGGAGCGTAACCGCCGGGGATATTCTGGAACAAGTTTCAATGATGCCCCGGGTGCGCTCGGCCCGCGCCCCCGGCCCCGTCCGGCTCCAGGAGCGGGGCGGTTCCGGCTCGCAAGATTACCGGCCGGTAGAAGTTCCGGACCGAGCCGGTCCGGGTGATTCACGCCACGGCTCCGCCCTGCGGGGATGCGGCTCCCGGGCCCTCGCGGCCCGGCCCCGCGGCGGGAGCCGCCCGGGCCCGACGGGACAGACGGCAGGAGAGACTTGACGGCACACCCCGGCCTCCCCTCCGCCCCTCCGCTCACCGAGCGCCAGGAGGCGCGCCGCCGCCGCATCCTGGCGGCCAGCACCGGGCTGGCCCGGCGCGGGGGCTTCGGCGCGGTGCAGATGCGCGAGGTCGCCGAGTCCGCGGACGTCGCGCTGGGCACCCTCTACCGCTACTTCCCCTCCAAGGTCCATCTGCTGGTCGCCACCATGTACGACCGGTTGGAGCGGCTGCACGAGACGCTGCACCGGCATCCCCCCGGGGAGCCGGAGCCCGCCGCCCGGGTCGCGGTGACACTGATGCGCGCCTTCCGCGCGCTCCAGCGGGAGCCGGACCTGGCGGAGGCCATGCTGCGGGCGTTCACCTTCGCCGACCGCTCGGCCGGCGCGGAGGTCGACGCGGTCTCCCGGCTCACCACCGAGATCATCCTGGACGCGGTGGGAGCGCGGGGCGCGCCGACGCCGGAGCGGCTCTCGGCGGTCCGCGTCATCGCGCATACCTGGCATTCGGAACTGATCGGATGGCTCTCCGGTCGCATTTCGATCGAGCAGGTCCAAGAAGACATCGAAACGGTTTGCAATTTGATCACCATGGAAACGATCAGTGATGTGCGTCGGTAGCGCGAACCGATGATTCACGCGCCCCCCGATCACCCCCGGCACCTCCATTACTCACCGGTACTGTCCGAAACTCTGCGTTAACCAGTGCCATTTGCAGGTATCTGTTGACGGGTGTTCGACGAACGTCCCCCGATCAGGGCACTGGAGGAGCTGAACGTGATTCAGGTATTGCTGGTGCACCATTTCGGCCTGCTGCGATCCGGCCTGGCAGCGTTGCTCAACGATGCACCCGACCTGGAGGTACGCGACGTACCCTGGTCCAACGATCCCGGCCGGCTCCGGACCCTGCGGGCGGATGTGTGCGTCGTGGACCTGGACGGACCCGGGGCCCCGGACGTGGCCGGCATGGCGGAACTGTGCCGGCATATGACGTCGGCAAAATGCGGGCTACTGGTTCTGGCCACTCCCGGGCGGCCCGGCGCACTGCGCCGGGCCTATGACGCGCAGGCGCTGGGTTTCGTCAACAAGGACGCCACCCCTCAGCGGTTACTCGAGGGGATCAGAAACGTCGCCGCGGGAAAGAGATACGTGGACGACTCCCTCGCCCACGATCTGCTCCGCGCCGCCGACATGCCCCTCACCGCGCGGGAGCTGAGCGTTCTGTCGCTGGCCGCGAGGGGGGCGACGGTCTCCGAGATCGCCGGGCGGCTGCACCTCTCGCACGGCACCATACGCAACTACATGTCGGCGATCACCCGTAAGACCGGGGCGCGCAACAGAGTCGACGCCATACGGATATCCCAGGGCGCGGGCTGGGTGTAGCGCCGACGGGCGAGGGCCCGACCGGACCGCCGTCCGGCCGGGCGCACAGGTGCGCGGGCACGCGTACGTGCGCCCGGCCGGGTCCGTGCGGGGCCAGGGCCGCGGGTCTCAGGCCGGGGCGCTCTCCCGGCCGGGCCGGGCGGCGGGCCGGGCCTCACGGCCGGTGTGCCAGCGCCCCACCAGATCGCGGTACAGCGGGGAGCTCTCCAGCAGCTCATGGTGGCTTCCGGCGGTGGCACGGGCTCCGTCCATCACCAGTACCCGGTCGGCCCGGTGCGCCGAACTGATCCGGTGGGCGACCACCACCAGCGTGCCGGGCCGGTCCGCGAAGGCCCGCTCGGCACGCTCCTCCGCCTCCGGGTCCAGGTGACAGGTGGCCTCGTCCAGCAACACCAGGGGCGCGGGCGACAGATGGGCCCGCGCCAGCGCGATCAGCTGCCGCTCCCCCTGGGAGAGGGCGGCCGGGTCGATCACCGCGTCCAGCCCGCCCAGCGAGGCGGCCAGCGGGCCGAGCCCGACCGCCGCCACCGAGGCGGCCAGCCTCGCCTCCGGGCCGCCGCTCTCCGGCCCGCCGCCGGACGGACCGTCCGGGCACAGGTAGAGCAGGTTCTCGCGGAGGGTGCCGGTGAACACGTACGCCTGCTGCGGGATCAGCACACGCCGCCGCGCCGGCTCGCCGGCCCCCCTCCCGGCCGCGGGGGGCGGGGCGCCGTCCACCAGCACCTCACCCCGGCCGGGGGTGAGCAGGCCCGCCACCAGAGCGGTGAGGGTGGACTTGCCGATGCCACTGGGGCCCACGACGACCAGGTGCTCGCCGGGTTCGACGGTGAGGTCCACCTCCCGCAGCACCGGCTGGGCTCCGGGGCCGTAGGCGAAGGTGACCGAGCGCAGCTCCACCCGGGAGCCCTCCGCGGCGGGGGCGGGAGCGGAGGCCCCGGCGGGGGCGGGAGCCGCGGCGGGCTTCCCGGCCTCCGGCTCGCCCTCCCGCCCCGGTTCCGCGCCGACCAGCCGGTCCAGAATCACCAGCAGCCGGGTGCCCGCCGCTCCCAGGGCGCTCATCAGGGTGCGCAGAGCGGGCAGCAGCGACTGGGTCAGATACGTCAGCGCGCCCAGCAGCGCGCCCGCCGTGAGCCCCCGGTCCAGCAGCCACGGGGTGGCCAGCAGCAGCAGCACGATGGGCAGATGCCCGGCCACGCCCAGCGCCACGGTGCGGGCCGCGGCCCACCGGGCCAGCGAACGGGCCGCTCCCACCTCGGTGGCCACCAGCGTGTCCGCCTCCCCGGCGGTGGGCCGCTCGGCGCCGCACGCCACGACGTCCCGCAACCCGGCGGCGACGGCTCCGTAACGCGTGGAGAGGGCCTCGTCCGCGTCGAGGAAGTCCCGCTGGCGCGCCGCCATCGGCACCAGCGTGGCCGTGAAGAGCAGCAGTCCCAGCACCAGGGGCGGAAGGACGACCAGGAGCAGCAGGGGATGGAGGGAGGCCAGTCCGGCCAGCGCCCCGGCGGCGGTGAAGACGAAGGAGCGCAGCACCAGCACCAGTCCGGCGAAACTGTCCCGGGCCAGCTCGGTCTGGTGGGTGAGGCGGGAGACGGGGGAGCTGTCCGTCCGGGCCGGCTCGGCCACGGCACCGTGCAGGGCACGGGCCACCACCCGGCTCAGCAGACCGTCGCGCAGCGGTTCCACGAGGTCGGCCAGCCCGCGGAAGACCCCTCGTACGGCCAGGCCGCCGGCGACGGTCGCCGCGGCGGCCACCGCCAGCCAGGCCAGCCCCGCCCCGGTGCGCCCGGCCAGGAAACCGCGGTCCAGCGCCTGGGCCACGCCGTAGCCGACCAGGAAGGTCTGCGCGGACTCCAGCAGCGACCAGCCGCCGAGCCGGAGCAGGACGCGCCGCCGGCGGCTCAGGAAGCGCGCGGCGTGAGGCAGAAGGCGGCGGGCCGGGCCCGGGGAGGTACGGCCGGCCGGGCTCACCGGGGCTCCTCCGCCGCCGCACGGGCCGCCGCCCCGGCACGGCCGTCCGGGGCATCCGGGGCGTCTCCGGCCGCGAACACCGCCCGGTAGTCCGGCAGTTCCCACAACGCCTCGTGCGGTCCGACGGCCCGCACCCGGCCGTCCTCCAGCCATGCCACCAGGTCCGCGCGGGCCGCGGAGGAGACGCGGTGCGCGATCAGCAGCCGGGTGCCGGGACGCACCCGGCCCGTCAGCGCCCGGCTCACCTGGAGTTCGGTGACGCTGTCCAGGCTGGAGGTGGCGTCGTCCAGCACCAGCAGCCGTCCCGCGTGGGCGAAGGCCCGGGCCAGGCCCAGGCGCTGGAACTCGCCGCCGGACAGCGGCGCGTCCGCGAGCGCGGTGCCGTACCCGGCGGGCAGGCGGCGGACGAAGGCGTCCGCGCTGGCCGCCCGCGCCGCTTCCTCCACGGCGCCGGGGCCCGGGTCGTACGCGCCGAAGGCGACGGCCTCGCCGACGGTCTCCCCGAACAGGGCCGGCCGCTCGAAGGCGTAGCCGACCTCGCGGCGCAGCTCGGCGGAGCCGATCCCGTCCAGCGGGACGCCGTCGAGCAGCACCCGCCCCTCGTCGGGGTCGGCCAGGCGCCCGGCGAGCGCGGCGAGGGTGGACTTGCCCGAGCCGGACCGCCCCACCACGGCCACCGTGGCGCCGCCGGGCACCACCAGATCGACACCGCGCAGCACCTCGCGCCCGCCGCGCACCGCGGTGACGCCGCGCAGCTCCAGCCGTCCGGTGCCGTCCGGCGGCAGGCTCCGGCGGCCGTACGCGACCGGAGGCAGGGCCAGCAGCTCGCCGACGCGGCGGGCCGCGGCGCGGCCGCGCACCAGGG
>NZ_JBXUOY010000238.1:0-7886 GCF_057196705.1 Streptomyces sp. ATLC9
CCTGGCGTCTCCTTCGCAAGATCCGATGCTCGACCACCCGGATCACCAGCCTCATCCAAGCCGTCCTCACCCTGCATTTGGCCAGCTCAGGCCGATGATGGAAAAGCCTCAAGGAAGAGCATGCGCTTCAACTCGACGGGGGGCCCGGACATCCGGCACCTGGGCCGCATCAGCGGAGGGCTGGACCTGCCGGAGGACGTCCAGCACGACGTGGACCGTGTCGCCGACGTGGTCGCAGCCGGCTTCAGGGGCCCGCTCTGGCAGCAGATGGCCGCCGAACTGAACGCCTACGCGTTCAAGCCTCTGTCCTCGGCGATGCGCCGCACCGACAAGCTCATGAACTTGGTCGCGAAGTCGAGGACGCCGCTGGAGATGACCGACGAGGAACGGTCCACGCTGCACCGCAGCGCCCCCGACCGCGAGCAGATCGCCCTCACGACGATCAGCGTCGCCATGGAGACCTTCCCGCAGCTGCTGAAGGATGGCGGCTACGACCCCGCGAACAACACCGGCAAGAACGGCAAGCCGTCGCGCCTCACCTCGTACTTCTACGGCCGGTGCGGACTCGTCTTCCCCCGGGTCTTCTACAACTGGCGGAAGGAACGTACGGACCACTTCCGCATCCACGCCGAGCGGATGGACAGCGGATACCTCGCCTACGCCCTCGGGCAGGCCGGGCCGGAGACCGTGTCCGAGGACGTCGCCGAGCTGTGCGACACCCTCACCCGCATGATCAACGGCCTCAAGCCGCGTAACCGGGCCGTGTGGCTCATGACGGTGGACGGTCTCTCCCAGGGCGAGATAGCCGACGTTCTCGGCATCAAGTCCGGCGACGTCGAGAACGCCCGCTACGCCCTGCGCAGCAAGGTCCGGAAGCTCCGGCAGAGCAAGGAGTTGATTGTTCCGCCGTCGATCCTGGCCGAGTGGGAACGCCGGCGCGAGCAGGACGGGAAGAAGGTGGCCCGGTGAGCACCCCCGTTCAGCAGCCTGCCCGGCCCGGCCCCGCCGCACCGCGCCGGGCAGGCGTGACCGCGCTGGGCGGAGCCGCCGCAGTCGCCGCGCTCGTCTGGGCGGGCGCGCCGTGGTGGGCAGTGGCCGTCGCCGTGGGCCTCGCCATCGTGGTGCCCGGCCTCATCCTCTTCGCTCAGGTCGTCATGCCCGAGGACTCCGAGCACAAGCGGGACTTGTGGCTTGCCGTGCTGCGCTCTCGGGACCGGCGCGCCGCGCGCGAGGTCCAGCGCCGCGAACCCGCCGCCCGCGAGCGCCGTTCTCGTCGCCGCGCCGAGTGATGCTTGGGGCCACCTGGCTCGGACCCGCCCCCTGGGGGAGGGGAGCGGGCCCGATCCAGGTCGGGCAGGTTCAGGCCGTGAGCTTCTTGAAGACCGTCTCGAAGCGGTCGAGGGTGTCGTCGTCGACCTGCGCGAAGAAGTCGTCCTTGTCCCGGGTGAGCTGGTGTGCGGGGCCGACGTGGTCGAAGTCCCGGGGCTTGTGCTGCCTTTCCCGGGCGATCCCGATGCGCTGGAGGATCGGGAGGGGCTTGTCGGGGGTGATCAGGTCTTCCTCGTTGATGGTCACCTCGGTCGCCTTGTTGTAGAGCCAGAGGTAGTCCTTGGTCGAGAACAGGTCCTCGATGTCGGCCGTCTCCGGGAGCCCGTCGAGCTGGCCGATGACGGTGATGTGAGACGTGTCGACGTCGGCGGCCTCGGCAGCGCTGAGAACCTTGGCGGTCACCTTGGTGGTCTCGGCTCCGTCGATGAGCGCCCGGACTGACAGCCGGCGTCCCATGACGGCGATGAAGGCCGGCATGTTGCCGATGCCGCCGACCGGGATGATGGCCAGCCGGGGATCCAGGCCGGTGCGGCCCTGGCTGACCAGGTAATCGGACATGCGCATGAGGAAGACGAAGTCGCTGCTGCCTTCCACAGCCAGGAGCGGGCCGGCTCCGAGGAACAGGTGCTGCGCCACGGAGTATCCGAGCGCCGCTTCCACCGGAAGGATCGTCTTGGGGTCCGCGGACAGGCTGACCGAGGTGATGACCACGCCCAGGTTCGGGTCGGTGCGGGTCGCCTGGTCGTGGATGGCGCGCATGGTCTCGTAGCGCGTGGGGTCGATCATGTGCTGGGAGTGGGTGGTGTAGAGGACCTGCTGCCTGGGCCCGAGCTCGCCGTAGACGTACCGGAGGAAGTCGCCCTGGGCCTCGCCGTGCAGGCTGGTGCCCGGTTCGTCGAGCAGGACGACGACGCGCTCGTCGGTGTCGCGGTAGGCACTGAATGCGGCGAGGAAGGAGAAGAACCACTGGAAGCCGGTGGAGCGGGTGGAGAAGTTGGTTTCCACGCCGCCGTGCCGGTCGTCGCGCAGCTCGATCTTGAGCAGCCGGTGGTGGGGCTGCGGCTGACCACTGGCGTCCGGGGGCATGGGGATCAGGTCGGTGTCGAAGACGACGGTGAGGTCCTCGTTCTGCTTCCAGTACTGGAAGACCTGAGCGCTCAGGTCCAGGCTGGCGGCCTGGAGCTCGGCCTTGCGGCTGGCGTAGTCCTCGTCCAGGAAGTCGTCCGGCCCTTCGCCAGCGAGGCGGAGCAGGGACATCATGGTCTCGTCGCCGCGCTGCCACTGCCTGGTCTTCGCGCGTTCGGCGAGCGCGTGGAGGTCGCATTCGCCCGGGAGCATCTCGTAGGTGGAGAAGTAGAAGAACTTCGGGAGCAGCTCGATCAGCTGCTCGTGCTCCTCCTCGTCGAGGCCCTCTTCGACGTACTTCTTGTACCGGTCCAGCTCGGCGGGGACCTTCTCGATCGCCTTGACCCGGGCCGTCTTCTTGCCGCCGCCGACTTCCCTGGCTCGGGCCTTCGCCGCGGCGCTCACGGCCTCGATGGTCGTGTGGTCCCCGGCAACGGCCTTCCGGTCCTCCTCGTCGTCGACGCCGGCCTCTTCGAAAACGTCCGCCAGGACGTCTTCGAGGGCGCAGTACACATCGGCTCGGAGGCTGCAGTCGTAGAGGCGGGACGCCTTGACGTACGCCTTCGCCGGCGGCCGTAAGCCGACTATCTCCTCGATCGCGTCGAAATCCGCGTCCTCCAGCGTGAAGACAGCCGTCACGGGGGCGACCGTGTCGAGGTCCTTCGTACGCCGGTCCCTGGCCAGGTTCCGCCGCGGATAGTCGGTCGTGACATGGAAGTCGTCCGCGTTGTTGGCCGGGTTCAGCCGATGCAGAGCCTTGAGAACCGTCGTCTTACCCGACTCGTTCTTACCGATCAGGCACGTGACCTCGGGGTCGACCGCCATGACCTGCTTGTTCGTGATGTTGCGGAACGCCTCGATCTCCACGGACGTCACCAGCATGGCACTCCCCTCCAAGGGCCACGTTGCCCTTGTCGTTGCGCGCAGCGTGGGGGCCTGTGCCAGACGGGACAGGTGCGACCGCGCGATGTGGCTTAATCAGCCAGTATGAATCCCGCCACTGACAACGCGGCCGATTTCTGTCCGCCAGACCGGGCGCTGGACACCCCTCAATCACTCAGGAGCGTGATCATCCCCTCCCCGTGCCCGACGGGGAGGGGCCGCGTCGCTGTGTGGGGTCAGCCGCGGCGGCGGAACAGCCCGCGGAGCTTGCCCGGCTCCTGGTCGTGCTCCGGCTCCGGTTCCGGTGGCGTGGCGGCCTGGAGGCGGGCTGCTTCGGCCGCGGCTTCCTTGCGGGCGACGTCGTCGGCGTGGCAGTCGCCGCACACCGACAGGTCCCCGGCCTTCCAGGCCGTCCTCGCGGTGGTCTCCTCCCAGCGCTGGTCGGTGAACTTCCTTCCGCACCGCTTGCACACCGGCCGCTGTTCCTCCCGCTCGACGGCACGGCGCCGTTTGTCTTCCCCGCCGGCGCGGGCCTCCTGGGCGCGGTAGAGGGCGTGGCCGTCGGGGTTGTCGAGCGCGGCCGTCAGCGTCTGCTCGCCCTTGCGTCCCAGGCGCCGCCACACCGCCGCGCCAGCGCCGTGCTCCTGGAGCTGCTCCAGCGTGGTGACGACGACGGGCACCGCCTGGCGGTAGTCCCGCGCGGTGACCGCCTTCGGGTAGAGGGTGTCGTACCGGCGAGGCGCCCAGTAGCGTCGGCCGGCCTTCTCCAGCACGGCGACCGTGTTGGCGATCTTCGCCTCGGTGGTGTCCGCGAACACGAATGCGAGCGGCACCAGGCCCTCCCGGCCGGTGGGCGGGTAGACCCGCCGCCACAGCCGCTGCTCGTGGTCGACGTCCTCGATCGCACCCGGCCGGGAGCGGACCAGGTCCACGGTGCGCTTGGCCGCGTCCTTCGGGAGCAGCCGGCCCCACTCCCAGTATCGGCGCAGCTTGGCGACCAGGTCGTGTGCGTCCTCGGTGCGGCGGTCGATCTCCAGCAGCATCACCGGCACCCCGGCCTCCGGCGCCCGCACCACCAGGTCCGCCCGCTGCACGTACCCGTCCGCGAGCCGGTGCCCGATCTCGGTCTGGAAGCTGAGCCGGTGACCGATCCCGGCACGGCGGAGTTCGGCGGTCGTCGAGGTGACCGCCGCCGCGTGGTCGTCGTAGCTGGTGCCGAGCAGCTTCCCGGTGACCGGGTCGTACTCCTTCTCGCGCAGTGCCGAGACCCGCATGCCCTTCGGCTCCAGCAGCTTCTTCGCCTCGCCGTGTCCGCGCTTCGTCAGCACCCACACCTGCCGCTGGTCCTCCCGGACCGCTTCGATCCTCACCCGGTGGTGGTCCTCCAGATCCAGGAGGTTGTCCCGCACGAGCTTGTCGTGCTGGTTGCCCGGACGGGTCAGCTTCCACAGCTGGTCAGGCGTAGCCCTCTGGAAGATCCCGAGCGCTTGCAGCAGTTCCCGGCGTCGAGGCTCGGTCGAAGTCCTCCTGTGCTTGGGACGCCTTGCTACATCTACATGAGGGTTGTCGGACCTGCGGCGACCCCCTGTCCGCCGGGTCTGACCTGCGGAAACGTCCGGCCCGTGGTGACGGGGCGCGGAGGGGGTGATGGAGGGGTCCACGGAGGGGGCCTGTTCGGTCCGGTCAAGGGGCTGCTCGGGATCGCCGGCGGTCGCCAAAGGATGCTCCTGGAGGTGGGGCGGGCCTATCCCGCCATTCACCTTGTACAGGTTCGGTTTTCGGCCCTCGTGTGACGCCGACCTCGGAAAACCCCTCCGCCGTGACCGCATCGTGATCAACCCGGCGGGGGAGAGTTCTCCCCCGCCAGTGGCCGGACTCTGTCCACAGGACCGCAGTTCGAGGGTGTCTTCGAGGCCGCCGCGATCAGCAGGGGCGGCCCGAACGTGAGGAGCTGTCATGCCCGAGAACACCGTCACTGTGCCGCTCGCCCCGATGGAGCCGGAGGACGTCGCCGCGCGCGTCTTCATCCCCGTCACCGCCGCAGACGACCACGACGGAGAGCCGTGCGAGCACTCCTTCCTGGCCGCAGCGCTCGGACGCCTGCTGCTGGAGCTCCTGTGCCACAGCGTCTGCCTGGCCGGCTTGCGGGGCATCGCCGACACCATCGTCCGCTTCACCGAGAACATCCTCACCGAGGACCACGGCGGCGTCGGCGAGGTCCTGCGCCAGCTGGAGGCCGCAGGGATGAAGCAGGCGATGGAGACGCACCCGGCGCACCGCACCACCGCGTAGCCACACCTCCGGGACGGTGGTGGTGCGGTGCGGCGTGCATCCCGGGCGCACCACCGCACCACTGCGGTGCGCTCCACCGCACCATCGAACCGCACCGCCGGGCGTCGGCGGCGCGGTCTCCCGGCGTCGCCGCACCGCGCCGGGCGCGCCACGGCCGGGCGGGCTCCTCTATCACACACCTCCTTGACCGCGATCTGATCGCGAGCCGAAACCGGCGATGTCAGGAGAAACGCCGCGGTAGCAGAGCTGGACAAGGGGGTCGCGCGCGTCCGGCCGCACCCGGACAAGGGATCAGCGGCGGCGAGCGCACCGGTGCGGTGCGGAGCGTCGGGTGCGGCGCACCAGCGCGCGCGAGAGTGCCGCGCACCGTCAAAGTGGTGCGGTGCCGGAAGCGGTGGCGCACCACCGCGGTGCGCACCACGGTGGAGTCCATCGTCGTTCGGCGCACCGGAGTGAGCTCCACTCGGTGGAGCCCATCGGGTGGAGCCCACTCGATGTTCTGCACCCGGTGGCGATGCGCGGCATCGGGTGGGCTCCACTCAGTGAACGGTGCCCGGCATCGTCACCACAGCCAGGCGTTGGAGTGCCGCACCCGGGACAGGGCGCGGGCGTCGCGGCGCGCGGCCGCGTTGCCGATCCGGTTCTGCCGGGGGCGAGGCCGACGCGAGTTCCTCGCGGCGAGTCGGCGCTTGGCGGCTTCCTGGAGCCGCTTCCGCTGCTTGCGCAGCTCCGCCTCCTTCGCCGCCTTCGACTTCGGCTTCCGCGGGCGCTTCCAGATCGGCTGCCACCCCACGGGCTCGTCGACTTCGGCCTCCTGGAGCTCGTCGAGCGCGGCGGCCATCTGCTCGCGGGCGGCACGGGCGCGGGCGAGCGCGTCGTCGGGGTTGGGGCATTCTTCCGGGGTGCTCACGTGACTCCTCCTGTGGTTCGGCCCGGCGCGTGCTGGGAGCCGGGCTGCTGGGTGTGCGGCTGCGGGACCGTCGCCGGGGTGGGCTGCGGGCGGGGGCCGTGGGCGGCTTCGCGTGCCCGCCGGCTGTCCTGGAGCGTGGCGGCCACCTCCGCGGCGGCGGCCTCCAAGGTCTGGCGCGTTCGTTCCACCGTGTCGACGCCGGTCTCCGGCTCCAGGAGGCGGCCGTCCTTCCGGCCGGTGCGGAACGGCCGCGGGCGCGACCTCGAGGCGGCGGGCACCGCGACGGCGTGCGGCCGGGTACGGGAGCCCAGGCGCCCCGCACGGCGCACCGCATGGACCCGGGCGGCCAGGGCGTCGGCGGCGAGGCGGGCCCGCTCGTACGGCGGGGCGGTCCGCTTGCGGGTCAGCGGGCGCAACACGGCCTGGTCCTCGGTGTCGCGCGGATACAGGGCGCGCAGGTCGGCGGTCATCATCCGCTGGCTCGCCGGACGGGTGTAGTCGTCGACGACCGTCTGCACGATCCTCTCGTCCAGGCCCGGCTCGTGGGGCCGGCCGCGCAGGACGTAGGAGAGGTAGCGGCGGGCTTCGGCGAGCAGGTGATGGCGTTTGAACGCGCCGCGCATCACGTACACCACGGCGACGACATCGACGGCCGCCAGCGCGATGTCGACCACCGGCCGCACCCGCGCCCACACCGCCGCGGCCGCCGCCCGCGCCCGCTCCGCCAGCCGGTCGACGACGTCGGCGCCGTAGGCCCGGATCGCTGAGGTGCGCCACCGCTTGCGCAGCTCAGTCAGCGACAGCATCTCCGTGCGCTTGGGCGGGCGGGTGCGGTCGGCGGCCTGGCAGCCCAGCACGTAGGAGGCCCGCTCCCCCGGCACGTGCCCGTGCTTCTCTTCATACTTGGCCGTCAGGACGGACATGGCGTCTTCGATTTGCTGGCGGCGGGTCGACTGCCAGCCGATGAGCCGCTGGTCGATGCCCGCGATCTCCATGACGGGCCGGCGGCCGGGCGTCACCTCGCGCGGCTCCCACGCCCACCCGAGCCGGGCGGACACCTCCTCCATGAAGTACAAGATGTAGAGGGTGTCGGCCGCGACGATGTTGGCCAGCATCGAATCCGCCGACAGATTGCCCCACGTCCCCTTGTCGTCCGGCCGCCGGGCACGGATCGACACAAGCGCATGATCGTGGAGAAGGGGCTTGGACTCCGCAGCTCTGGACTCGTAGTGCCTAACCTCGGGCTTTCATGAGGTGGGCTGTCCGACAGGCGGTCAGGAAAACAGAGAGTGCCTCTGACCAGCGAGAATGAGGATTGTCGAGGTCCTTGTTCCTGCCACCGTCGGAG
>NZ_JBXUOY010000239.1:0-7877 GCF_057196705.1 Streptomyces sp. ATLC9
GGGCCGCCGGGGCCGCCCTCCGCCGCCGCGGCGAAGGCGCCGCGGGCCAGCCGGTGCAGGAGGGCCGCGGCCGCGTCGCGGTCCGGCAGGGAGGAGGGGCGGCTGAGGTGGGGCGTGGAGTTCAGCAGGCCGAAGACGGCGTGGACGGAGGCGCGGGCCTCCTTCTCCGGCAGCTTCGGGTGCACCTGGCGCACGACGCCCACCCACAGCTCCACGTACTGCCGCTGGAGCTGGCGCACCAGCTTGCGGTCGCTGTCGCGCAGCCGGTCCAGCTCGCGGTCGTGGAGGGTGATCAGGGCGCGGTCGTCGAGGGCGAAGTCGATGTGGCCTCCGATGAGCGCGTCCAGCGTCGCCCCCGGCGCGAGACCGGCCCCGGCGGACTCCGCCAGGCACCTGCGCCCGCCGGAGTACAGCCGCTCGCTGATGCCCACCAGCAGCTCCGCGAGCATCGCGTCCTTGCCCGCGAAGTGGCGGTAGAGGCCGGGGCCGCTGATGCCGACCGCCGCGCCTATCTCGTCCACGCCGACGCCGTGGAAGCCGCGCTCGGCGAACAGGCGGGCGGCCTGGCCGAGGATCTGCTCTCGGCGGGTGGGGGCGTCGGTCCTGGTCCTCATAGGGGAATTGTAGACAGCCGGGTTAGCGGGCGTTAACCTGATGGCGAGGTTAACGCTCACTAACCGAGCAAGGGGGCTCGAAGGGCATGCAGCAGGCACCTCCGCTGGTCAGCGCCGTGGATCCGGCGTCAGAGGCGGCGAGGGCGAACGAGGCCGCGCACCGCGAGCTGGCCGCGCGGCTGCGCGAGAAGCTCGCCGCGGCACGGCTGGGCGGCGGCGAGCGGGCACGGGCGCGGCACACCGCCCGCGGCAAGCTGCTGCCGCGGGACCGGGTGGACACCCTGCTGGACCCGGGGTCGCCCTTCCTGGAGCTGGCCCCGCTCGCGGCGGACGGGATGTACGACGGCCAGGCCCCGGCCGCCGGCGTGATCGCCGGCATCGGGCGGGTGGCGGGCCGCGAGGTGGTGGTCGTCGCCAACGACGCAACGGTCAAGGGCGGCACGTACTACCCGATGACGGTCAAGAAGCACCTGCGCGCGCAGGAGGTGGCCCTGGAGAACCGGCTGCCGTGCGTGTACCTGGTGGATTCGGGCGGCGCCTTCCTGCCCATGCAGGACGAGGTCTTCCCCGACCGCGAGCACTTCGGGCGGATCTTCTACAACCAGGCCCGGATGTCCGGCGCGGGCGTTCCGCAGATCGCCGCCGTCCTCGGCTCCTGCACGGCGGGCGGCGCCTACGTCCCGGCGATGAGCGACGAGGCCGTGATCGTGCGCGGCCAGGGCACGATCTTCCTGGGCGGGCCGCCGCTGGTGAAGGCGGCCACCGGCGAGGTCGTCACGGCCGAGGAGCTGGGCGGCGGCGAGGTCCACTCGCGCACCTCGGGGGTGACCGACCACCTCGCCGAGGACGACGCCCACGCCCTGCGCATCGTGCGGCAGATCGTGGCCACCCTCCCCCGCCGCGGCCCGCTGCCGTGGCCGGTGGAGCCGGTGGAGGAGCCGAAGGCCGACCCGGCCGGGCTCTACGGCGCTGTCCCGGTGGACTCGCGCACCCCCTACGACGTGCGCGAGGTCATCGCCCGCACCGTCGACGGCTCCCGGTTCGCGGAGTTCAAGGCCGAGTACGGCACGACACTGGTGACGGGCTTCGCCCGCATCCACGGCCACCCGGTGGGGATCGTCGCCAACAACGGCATCCTGTTCGCCGAGTCCGCCCAGAAGGGCGCGCACTTCATCGAGCTGTGCGACCAGCGCGGCATACCGCTGGTGTTCCTGCAGAACATCTCCGGCTTCATGGTGGGCCGCAGTTACGAGGCGGGCGGCATCGCCAAGCACGGCGCCAAGATGGTGACGGCCGTGGCCTGCACCCGGGTGCCCAAGCTGACGGTCGTCGTCGGCGGCTCCTACGGCGCGGGCAACTACTCGATGTGCGGCCGGGCGTACTCGCCGCGCTTCATGTGGATGTGGCCCAACGCCAAGATCTCGGTGATGGGAGGCGAGCAGGCCGCCTCGGTGCTGGCCACCGTCAAGCGCGACCAGCTCCAGGCGCGCGGCGAGGAGTGGAGCGCCCAGGAGGAGGAAGCCTTCAAGGCTCCCGTCCGCGAGCAGTACGAGACCCAGGGCAACGCCTACTACGCCACCGCGCGGCTGTGGGACGACGGCGTGATCGACCCGCTGGAGACGCGTACGGTGCTCGGCCTCGCGCTCACCGCGTGCGCGAACGCGCCGCTGCCCGAGAAGGACCCCGCGGCGCCCGGCTACGGCGTCTTCCGGATGTGAGGGGGATGCGTTCCATGTTCGACACGGTGCTGGTCGCCAACCGAGGCGAGATCGCCGTCCGCGTCATCCGCACGCTGCGGCGGCTGGGCGTGCGCTCGGTCGCCGTCTTCAGCGACGCGGACGCCGACGCCCGGCACGTACGGGAGGCGGACACCGCGGTGCGGATCGGCCCGGCGGTGGCCTCCGAGAGCTATCTGTCGGCCGAGAGGCTGCTGGAGGCCGCCCGGCGCACGGGCGCCCAGGCGGTGCACCCCGGCTACGGCTTCCTCGCCGAGAACGCCGCCTTCGCCCGCGCGGTGGAGGCGGCGGGGATGGTCTTCGTCGGCCCGCCCGCCGACGCCATCGAGCTGATGGGCGACAAGATCCGTGCCAAGGAGACGGTGCGGGCCGCCGGGGTGCCGGTGGTGCCCGGCAGCAGCGGCAGCGGGCTGACCGACGCCGAACTGACCGCCGCGGCACTGGAGATCGGCACGCCGGTCCTGCTCAAGCCCTCGGCCGGCGGCGGCGGCAAGGGCATGCGGCTGGTGCGCGACGAGGCACTGCTGGCCGAGGAGATCGCCGCCGCGCGGCGCGAGGCCCGCGGCGCCTTCGGCGACGACACCCTGCTGGTGGAGCGGTGGATCGACCGGCCCCGGCACATCGAGATCCAGGTCCTGGCCGACGGCCACGGCACCGTGGTGCACCTGGGCGAGCGCGAGTGCAGCCTCCAGCGCCGCCACCAGAAGATCATCGAGGAGGCGCCCAGCCCGCTGCTGGATGAGGCCACCCGCGCCGCGATGGGCGAGGCGGCCGTACGCGCCGCCCGCTCCTGCGGCTACCGGGGCGCCGGCACGGTGGAGTTCATCGTCCCCGGCGGCGATCCGGCCGCCTACTGCTTCATGGAGATGAACACCCGCCTCCAGGTCGAGCACCCGGTGACGGAGCTGATCACAGGTCTGGATCTGGTGGAGTGGCAGCTTCGGGTGGCGGCCGGCGAGCCGCTGGCCTTCGGCCAGGAGGACGTCCGCCTGACCGGGCACGCGGTGGAGGCCCGGATCTGCGCGGAGACGGCACGCGCCACCGGCGGGAAGGTCGACTTCCTGCCGTCGGCCGGCACCGTCCATCTGCTCTCGGAACCCTCGGGCGAGGGCGTCCGCACGGACTCCGGGCTCGCGCGGGGCACCGAGGTGGGCACCGTCTACGATCCGATGCTCGCCAAGGTGATCGCCCACGGCCCGGACCGGTCCTCCGCGCTGCGGCGGCTGCGCTCGGCGCTGGCGGAGACGACCGTGCTGGGCGTGGACACCAACACCGCCTTCCTGCGCGCCCTGCTGGCCCATCCGGCGGTGGTCTCCGGGGAGCTGGACACCGGTCTGGTGGACCGCGACGCCGCCTCGCTGCTGCCCTCGGCCGTGCCGGACGAGGTGTACGCGGCGGCGGCGCTGCTGCGACACGCCGCGCTGGAGCCCTCCGCGGCCTCCCCCGCCCCCGCGGGCGGCCCGGCCGGCTGGACGGACCCGTTCTCCGCGCCGACCGGCTGGCGGCTGGGCGGTGAGCCCGCCTGGACGGTCCACCACCTGCGGATACCGGGTCACGGGCCGGTGACCGTGCGGGTGCGCGGATGGGCCGGCGGCGCCGAGGTCCGCATCGGGGACGCCGGGCCGGTGAGCGCGGCGCTGCGGCCCGAGGGTGACGGCGATCTCGGGGGCGGCTCCGGCGGGGATTCCGGCCGCGCGGTGCTGACCTGGGACGGGATGACCCACTCCTTCGCCCACGTCCGCTCCGGTGGCAGCCGCTGGCTCGGCCGTGACGGGCAGAGCTGGCACCTGGCCGACCACGACCCGGTCGAGGCGGCCCTGCGGGGCGGCGCGGGAGCACACGGCGCCGACGCGCTGACCGCGCCGATGCCCGGCACGGTCACCGTCGTCAAGGCGGCCGTCGGCGAGGAGGTCACCGCCGGCCAGAGCCTGCTGGTGGTGGAGGCGATGAAGATGGAGCACGTCATCGCCGCTCCCTACGACGGGATCGTCACCGAGCTGGACGTCACCGCGGGCAGCACGGTCGCCATGGACCAGGTGCTCGCCGTCGTCGAACCGAAGGACTCCGCGCCCCCGGAGAAGCCGGAGAAGCCGGAGGAAGGTGCCGCGCGATGATCGAGGGTCTGCCCATGGCCGTTCCGGCCGAGGGGCTTCCGGCCCGCGTCCGCATCCACGAGGTGGGCGCGCGCGACGGGCTGCAGAACGAGCAGTCGACCGTGCCCGTCGAGGTGAAGGCCCGGTTCATCCGCCGGCTGGCCGGCGCCGGGCTGCGCACCGTCGAGGCGACCAGCTTCGTCCACCCCAGGTGGGTGCCCCAACTGGCCGACGCCGAGCAGCTGTTCCCGGCCGTGGCCGACCTCGCCGACCGGGCGGGCGCCGACGCGGTGCGGCTGCCGGTGCTCGTGCCCAACGAGCGCGGTCTGGAGCGGGCGCTGGCCCTCGGCGTCCGTGAGATCGCCGTCTTCGGCAGCGCCACCGAGTCCTTCGCCAGGGCCAACCTCAACCGCACCGTCGACGAGGCCCTGGCGATGTTCGAGCCGGTGGTCGCCCGTGCGAAGGAGGCGGGCGCCGGGGTGCGCGGCTATGTGTCGATGTGCTTCGGCGACCCGTGGGAGGGGCCGGTGCCCGTCGCGCGGGTGGCCGGCGTCTGCCGGCGTCTGCTCGACCTCGGCTGCGACGAGCTGAGCCTGGGCGACACCATCGGCGTGGCCACTCCCGGCCACGTCACCGCCCTGCTGAAAGCCCTGAACGACGCGGGCGTGCCCACCGGCCGCCTCGCCGTCCACTTCCACGACACCTACGGCCAGGCCCTGTCCAACACCCTGGCCGCCCTCCGGCACGGCGTCACGACCGTGGACGCCTCCGCCGGCGGGCTCGGCGGCTGTCCGTACGCCAGGAGCGCCACGGGCAACCTCGCCACCGAGGACCTGGTGTGGATGCTGCACGGCCTCGGCATCGACACCGGGGTCGACCTCGGCCGCCTCACCGCCACCAGCGTGTGGATGGCCGAGCGGCTGGGCCGGCCCAGCCCGTCCCGCACGGTCCGCGCCCTCTCCTCCCAGGGAGACCGGGACACCCCCGGCTCCCAGGACACCTCCGGCACCCAGGTCCCCCGCGACTCCCACAAGGAGCAGTGACACCTATGTCCCTTGACCACCGCCTCTCCCCCGAACACGAGGAACTGCGCCGCACCGTCGAGGAGTTCGCGCACGACGTCATCGCGCCGAAGATCGGGGAGTTCTACGAGAACCACGAGTTCCCCTACGAGATCGTCCGCGAGATGGGCCGCATGGGACTGTTCGGCCTGCCCTTCCCCGAGAGTCACGGCGGCATGGGCGGCGACTACCTCGCCCTGTGCCTGGTACTGGAGGAGCTGGCCCGGGTGGACTCCTCGGTCGCCATCACCCTGGAGGCCGCCGTCTCGCTGGGCGCCATGCCCGTGTACCGCTTCGGCACCGAGGAGCAGAAGCGCCAGTGGCTGCCGAAGCTGTGCTCGGGCGAGATGCTCGGCGCCTTCGGCCTGACCGAGCCCGACTGCGGCTCGGACGCGGGCGGCACCCGCACCACCGCCGTGCGCGACGGCGACGAGTGGGTGATCAACGGCACCAAGTGCTTCATCACCAACTCCGGCACCGACATCACCGGTCTGGTCACCGTCACCGCCGTCACCGGCCGGGGGCCCGACGGCCGTCCGGAGATCTCCTCGATCATCGTCCCCTCCGGCACCCCGGGCTTCACCGTCGCCGCGCCCTACTCCAAGGTCGGCTGGAACGCCTCGGACACCCGCGAGCTGTCCTTCTCCGACGTCCGGGTCCCGGCCGCCAACCTGCTGGGCGAGGAGGGCCGCGGGTACGCCCAGTTCCTGCGCATCCTGGACGAGGGCCGCATCGCCATCTCCGCGCTGGCCACCGGCCTGGCCCAGGGCTGCGTGGACGAGTCGGTGCGGTACGCCGGGGAGCGCCGTGCCTTCGGCCGCCCCATCGGCGCCAACCAGGCCATCCAGTTCAAGCTGGCCGACATGGAGATGCGCGCCCACACCGCCCGTATCGCCTGGCGCGACGCGGCCTCCCGGCTGCTGGCGGGCGAGCCGTTCAAGAAGGAGGCGGCCATCGCCAAGCTGTACTCCTCGGAGATCGCGGTCACCAACGCCCGCGAGGCCACCCAGATCCACGGCGGTTACGGCTTCATGAACGAGTACCCGGTGGCCCGTATGTGGCGGGATTCGAAGATCCTGGAGATCGGCGAGGGCACCAGCGAGGTCCAGCGCATGCTGATCGCCCGCGAGCTGGGCATCACCGCCGCCTCCTGAGCGGACGGGCCCGGGCGGTCCGGGCGGTCCAGGGTGAGGGGCACTGTCAGCGCCCCTCACCCCGGGCCGGGGCAGCCTGTCCCCCGGGGCCGGTCAGGCCGGGGGCAGTCGCTGCTCGGCCCAGATGACCTTCCCGGTCCCGGTGTACCGAGTGCCCCACCGCTCGGAGAGCCGCGCCACCAGGAACAGGCCCCTCCCGCCCTCGTCCGTCGTCGCCGCGCGACGCAGGTGCGGCGAGGTGCTGCTGGCGTCGGAGACCTCGCAGACCAGGCTGCGTTCCATCCGGAGCAACCTGACCCGCACCGGTCCGGCGGCCATGGTGTGCTCGCGCGTGTAGCGGCGGGCGTTGTCGACGGCGACCGCGGCCCGGGCCACCAGTTCCTCGGCCAGGGACAGGTCGTCGGCGTCGAACGGCTCGGGCTTCTCCGAGCGCCAGAAGTTGACGACTCCCAGCACGATGCCGCGTGCCCGGAGCGGCGCCGTGATCAGGGAGTGGACCCCTTCCGCCACGATTCCCCTGCTGCGCTCGGGATCCTGGGCCTGCCAGCCGGGTGCGTCGGCCAGGTCGGCCTCCAGGACCGCCCGCCCCGTCCCGTACCCCTGTGCCTGCGGGGTGGAGGGGGCGAACCTGATCAGCTCCCCCCTGGCGTAGAACGCGGGGACCTCCCGGATCCCGGCGACGGCCACCCTGCGCATGCCCGCCGCCCCGCCGGCGGGCTCCTCGCCCCGCAGCACCGGCTCGGCCAGGTCGACGGTGACGAAGTCGGCCAGCCGGGGCACCGCGGCCCGCGCCAGCGCCTCGGCGGTGCGCGCCATGTCCAGCGTGGTGCCGATCCCCGTGCCCGCGTCGTACAGCAGCCGCAGCCGGCGCCCCGCCGCCACCACGGCTGGAAGGCCGAGTCCGTGATCGGCCACCTGGAGTGGCCGAGGGGAGCAAGTCCTCCGCGGGACCGCGGACGTTCGCGCTGCACGAGCCGGCGGGTGTGGAGTGGTCCCCGGCGATCGGGCTGGAGAACGGCTTCCTGCGCTTCCGCCCCAAGGGCTCGCACGCCGTCCTCAAGCCCGACCACGACCCCGGCTGTCTGGTGCTGCGGGGGTCCGGCAGGCGAAGGGGACGTCAGCTCGGTGCTGCTGGCCGCCGCCGCCACCGCCCGGCTGCCGCACCCGTCGCCCTCCGCGCCGGCTCCCGCCGGCCTGCCGTCCGCGGACGGCCCCCGCC
>NZ_JBXUOY010000240.1:0-7864 GCF_057196705.1 Streptomyces sp. ATLC9
GGGCCCGGCCTCCCGGCCCCGGGCCCCGCGTCGGCATGCCCGGACACCCGGGAGGCGTCCGGGGCCCGCGGCCGGGCGGGGACGCGCCGTACGGCAGTGGGTCACGGGGCGTTGGCCGCCCCGGACTCCGGGTACACGATGCCTGTGTCCGCCCCTTCGGCGGATATCGCGGACATCTGTGACGGACGGCGAAAGGAAGACCGGCGCGGGCGTGGTCGACCGGCTCCGCGACGCTCTCACCGGCCGGGGCAGGGGCCACTGAGCCCGCCCACCGGCCCCCTGCGGCGGCCGACGCACGTGTGCGCCGGGCCGCGCGGTTCCGGCGCCGCCTACGGCGCCGCCGGTGCGGACGCCTGGTCCCGGCGGAAGTCCAGGGAACCGTCCGACACGTCCACCCGCAGCCGGGTGTGCGGTGCCAGTTCGCCGCCGAGCAGCATCCGCGAGAGCTGGTTGTCCACCTCCCGCTGGATGGTGCGGCGCAGCGGCCGGGCCCCGTACTCCGGCTGGTAACCGTGCCGGGCCAGCCACTCCACGGCCTGCGGGGTGAAGTCGACCTCCACGTCCTGGGCGCGCAGCCGCCGCCGCGTCTCGTCCAGCAGCATGTCGGTGATCCGCCGCAACTGCTCGTCGGAGAGCTGACGGAAGACCACGATCTCGTCGATGCGGTTGAGGAACTCCGGGCGGAAGTGCTCACGCAGCGGGCGCAGCACCCGCTCGCGGCGGGCCGCTTCCTCGGCCTCGGCACCCTCACCGCCCGCGGCGCCGGAGGAGAAGCCCAGCGCGCCGCCGCGCCCGGTGATGGCCTCGGAGCCGAGGTTGCTGGTCATCACGATGACGGTGTTGGTGAAGTCCACCGTGCGGCCCTGGGAGTCCGTCAGCCGTCCGTCGTCCAGCACCTGGAGCAGGATGTTGAAGACGTCCGGGTGCGCCTTCTCCACCTCGTCCAGCAGCAGCAGCGAGTACGGGTGGCGGCGCACCGCCTCGGTGAGCTGCCCGGCCTCCTCGTGGCCGACGTATCCGGGCGGGGCGCCGACCAGCCGGCTGACGGTGTGCCGCTCCTGGTACTCGCTCATGTCCAGGCGCACCATCCGGTCGTCGGTGCCGAACAGCGCCTCCGCCAGAGCGCGGGCCAGCTCGGTCTTGCCCACACCGGTGGGGCCGAGGAAGAGGAAGCTGCCGATCGGACGGTCGGGGCTGGACAGCCCGGCCCGCGAGCGCAGTACGGCGTCGGCGACGACGGAGACGGCCTCGTCCTGGCCCACCACCCGCCGGTGCAGGTGCTCCTCCAGGCCCAGCAGCCTGGCCTTCTCCTCCTGGGTGAGGGTGCTGACGGGGATACCGGTCTGCCGGGAGACGATGTCGGCGATGTCCTCCACACCGACCTCGGCGATGCGGTCGCCCACCGGCTGCCTCCCGCCCCCCTCGGCGGCCTGCCGCTCCACCTCGGCGAGACGGTCGCGCAGCTCCTTGGCGCGCTCGTAGTCCTCGTCGGCCACCGCCTGGTCCTTGTCGCGCCGCAGCTGCTCGGCCTCGCGCTCCAGGGCCCGCACGTCGGTGCCCCGTGTGGAGGAGCGCAGCCGCACCCGCGCGCCCGCCTGGTCCATCAGGTCGATCGCCTTGTCCGGCAGGAAGCGGTCGGTCAGATAGCGGTCGGACAGCTCCACGGCCGCCAGCAGCGCCTCGTCGCCGTAGCGGACCTGGTGGTGCGCCTCGTAGCGGTCGCGCAGCCCCCGCAGGATCTCGACGGCGTCGGCCGTGGTCGGCTCGGGGACCAGGACGGGCTGGAAGCGGCGTGCCAGCGCGGCGTCCTTCTCGATGTGGCGGCGGTGCTCCTCCAGCGTGGTGGCGCCGATGACGTGCAGCTCACCGCGGGACAGGGCGGGCTTGAGCATGTTGCCGGCGTCCATCGAGCCGCTCTCGCCGCCGCCCCCCGCGCCCACCACCGTGTGCAGCTCGTCGATGAAGACGAGCAGCTCGTCGGTGTGGTCGCGGATCTCGTCGATGATGCCGCTGAGCCGCTCCTCGAAGTCGCCCCGGTAACGGGTTCCGGCGACCACGCCCGCGAAGTCCAGCTGGACGACGCGGCGGCCCAGCAGGTTGTCCGGCACGTCGCCGTCGGCGACGCGCTGGGCCAGGCCCTCGACGATGGCGGTCTTGCCGACGCCCGCCTCGCCGATCAGCACCGGGTTGTTCTTGCCCCGCCGCGCCAGGATCTCGATGGTCTGCTCGATCTGCTCGTCGCGGCCGATCACCGGGTCGATACGGCCCTCGCGGGCGAGTTCGGTCAGATCGCGGCCGAACTTGTCCAGATTCGGGGTGCTGCCTGCGCCGGGCCGCCCTCCGGGAGCGGGCTGGCGTTCACCGGCCGGGCCCGGCCCGCCGGGCTGCGGACCCTCCGGGAGCCCTGAGCGGGGATCGAAGTGGGCGGCGTTGAGGATCTGGCCGGCCGCCGAGTCCCGGTTGGCGGCCAGGGCCACCAGCACGTGCTCCGGTCCGATGTAGGACGAACCGGAGGAGCGGGCGACCTGGTGGGCGTCCATCAGGGCGCGCTTGACGGCGGGGCTGACGGAGATGGAGGAGCGCGGCGGGCCGTCTCCGGAGTGCCGGTCGATCTCGGAGACGATGGTGTCGGGATCGCCGCCGGCGCGGGAGACCATGGCGCGGGTCGGGTCGGTGGTGAGCGCCGCCCGCAGCAGGTGCTCGGTGTTGAGGTCGGTGCTGCCGTGCTGCGCGGCGTAGGAGGCCGCGGAGGAGACGAGCTGCCGGGCGGGCTCGCTCATCAGCCGCACGAAGTCGAAGTACCGGGGCCCCGGCCGCTGCCCGCCCGACGACGAGGAGCCCAGGAAGCGCGCGAGGAACTCTCCGAGCGGGTCCCGGCCGAAGTCCTCGGGACCCATGTACCCGCTGGTCATAGATATCCGTCCCGCCGGCCCGGCGGACCGGGCCGCGCTGCTGTCTCGGTGCGTCTGTCTCGGTGCACCGGGGTTCCCCCTCGGGCCGGTACGACACGTCGGGCGCGGCCCCACTTGCCCACGAGCGCTGCGGGTGGAGGTGTGAGCCGGGCATACGGGGTTATCCGGAGCATGCGACTCCCCCGGCGGGGACTGTCCGCGGGATCGCCGCGGGTTCGCCTGTCGGTTCGGGGTCGGGAGGGCACGGTCGATGTCGTTGCTGTCGGGTCTGCCGGGTGTGCCGGGTCTGCGTGTGCCGCTGCCGCCGCCGGACGTCCTGGTGCCGCCGGGGGTGAAGGCCGGGGCGCGCGAGGTGGCGGGCACCGCCGGCCGGCTGGCCGGGCGGTTCCTGGGAGTGTCGCGGCGGGCCGTGTGGTCCCGGCCGGGGCGCTGTTACATCGCCGTCCACGGAGTCAGCACCTCCGAGGGCGAGCGGACCGCCCGGCGCGTGGAGCGCGTCCTGGAGCGGCACCCGGGGGTGCTGTGGGCGCGGGTGAACGCGCCGTCGGGGCGGGTGGTGGTGGCGCTGGATTCCCCGCCTCCGCCCGAACGCGAACTGGTGGCACTGGTGGAGCGCGTGGAGGGGCACGTCCCCTGCGAGGACGATGAGCACGAGGGGTGGTGCCAGGAGCCGCACCACCCCTGCGAGGGGCCGCGGACCGGCCAGTCAGTCACCGCCCTGGCCGCCGACGTGGTGGGGCTGGGGCTGTCCACCCTCAACCGGGTGGCCCCCTGGACACCGCTGCCGCCCGAGGTGGCCGCCCTCACCGGCGCCGTCGCCCGCCACCCGCGGCTGCGGCAACTGGTCGCCAGGGGGCTGCACGACCCGCAGCGGGCCGACTCCCTGTTGCCGGTCCTCACCGCCCTGACCCAGGGCGTGGCCACCCGCGGCGGCGGCCTCGTGCTCGACGTCGTGGAGCGCATGGCCCAGTGGCGGGAGGCCGGGGCGTACCGCGCCGCGTGGGAGGAGGCCGAGACGAGGCTGGTGGGCAGCCCCGAGGACGCGGCGGCCGGCCCGGTCGCCGCGGAGCGGCCCGTACCCCCGCCTCCCGACGCCGTCGACCGCTACGTCGAGCGCTCGATGGCGCTGACGGCCGCGGCCGGGGCGGCGACCGCGGCGTTCACCGGGCCGAGGCGCGGGCTGGCGGTGATGCTCTCCGGTGTGCCCAAGGCCCCGGACGCGGGCCGGGAGGGATTCGCCACCACGCTCGGCCGCGCCCTGGCGCTGCGGGGGGCGACCGTCATGGACCGGAGCGTGCTGCGCAGGCTGGGGCAGACGGACACCGTCGTGCTGGACGAGGAGGCGCTCAGCGGCAGCCACCACGAACTGGCCGACCTGGTGCCGCTGGAAGGGGCCGGGCCCCGGGAGGCCGCCGAGCGGCTCTTCGCGCTCTTCACCTCCGAGCGGGTCGGCGAGACGCACCGTGACGAGGACGGCTGGGTCCTGGGGCCGCTGGAGGACCTGGAACTGACCGGACGCAGGGGGGCGCGGGCTGCGGCCGGGCTGCGCAGGCAGGGCGGCGAGGCCGTCCTGGGCCTGGCCCGGGGCAGGCGGCTGACGGCCGTCGCCGGCCTGGCCCGGCAGAAGGCACCGGGCGCGGACGGGGGGGCGGCCGCGCCCCGCCGCGCCGGGGTGCGCGTGGTCCTGGCCAGTGCCCGTCCGGAGCCGGCGTTCGGTTTCGCCGACGCCGTCGTCCCCGGCGGCGACCGCCTCACCGCCTCCCTGCGCGGGCTGCGGGCGGACGGCGCGGTGGTGCTGCTGCTCTCGGGCGACCGGCGGGCGCTGGCCGCCGCCGACTGCGGAATCGGCGTGCACCGCGAGGGCGAGCCGCCGGCCTGGGGCGCGCACATCCTGATCGGCACCGACCTGGAGTCGGCCGGTCTGATCGTGGACTCGGTGGGCGTGGCCGCCCAGGTCGACCGGGAGAGCCGGTTCCTGGCCGCGGGCGGCAGCGGCGTCGGCGCCGTCGCGGCCCTCCAGGGGCCTCCCCACCGGGCGACGGCCCGCGGCGCCGCGGCGGGCACCAGCGCCGGGACCGCGGCGTTCTGCCTGGGCACCTGGCGGGCCCGGCAACTGCTGTCCCGCCCTGTCACCCCGCCGGTGGAGACCACCCCCTGGCACCTGATGCCCGCCGATCGCGTTCTGGAACGGCTGGGCAGCACCGACGAGGGCCTGAGCAGGCAGGAGGCCGAGCAGCGGGCGGGCCGGGACACCACCTCCGGGCAGCCTGCGCGCATCGGCCTGCCGGCCGCGTTCATCGAGGAACTGGCCAACCCCCTCACCCCGGTGCTCGCGGCGGGCGCCGCCCTGTCGGCGGCCGTGGGCTCGCAGACCGACGCGGCGCTGGTGGCAGGCATCACCGGCGCGTCCGCCCTGGTGGGCGCCGTCCAGCGGGTCAGGACCGACAAGGCGCTGGAGGAGCTGTTCGCCCGCTCGGCTATCGGCGCGCGGGTGCGGCGCGGCGGGGCCGAACGCCTGGCGGCCGCGGGGGACCTGGTGGTCGGGGACGTGGTGGTGCTGCGCTCCCAGGAGGTCGTACCCGCCGACTGCCGGCTGCTCCAGGGCGAGGGGCTGGAGGTCGACGAGTCCTCGCTGACCGGTGAGTCCCTGCCGGTGGCGAAGGACCCGGCACCGGTGGTCGCCGCGCAGATCGCCGACCGCCGGTCGATGCTCTACGAGGGCACCACCGTCTCGGCGGGCACCGCGGTGGCCGTCGTGGTGGCCACCGGATCGGCCACCGAGGTCGGGCGGAGCCTGGCGACCGCCCGTCAGAAGGCCCCCGACACCGGGGTGGAGTCGCGGCTGCACGCCCTGACGAAGACCAGCCTGCCGCTGGCACTCGGTTCGGCCGCCGCGGTCGCCGGATCCGGGCTGCTGCACGGCCGCCCTCTGGCGAACACGCTCGCCTCGGCGGTGAACCTGGCCGTCGCCTCCGTGCCCGAGGGACTGCCGCTGCTGGTCAACGCCGCCCAGCTCGCCGCCGCCCGCCGCCTGGCCGACCACGGCGCACTGGTGCGCAACCCCCGCACCATCGAGACGCTCGGCCGCGCCGACGTGCTCTGCTTCGACAAGACCGGCACCCTCACCGAGGGCGATCTGCAGCTCGCCGCCGTCAGTGACGGCCGGCGCGAGCTGCCCGCCGACCGGCTCGACGCCGCCCGCAGGCAGATTCTGGCCGCCGCGCTGCGCGCCACCCCGCCGGCCCGCGCCTCCGAACCCATGGAGCACCAGACCGACCGGGCGGTGGTGGCCGGAGCCCGGCGCGTGAAGGCGGCCGTGCGCCAGGGGGCGCCGCAGTGGCGGCGTACCGACGCCCTGCCGTTCGAGCCGTCCCGCGCCTACCACGCCACAGCCGGCCGCACCTCGCGCGGAATGCTGCTCAGCGTCAAGGGCGCGCCCGAGAACGTGCTGGAGCGCTGCACCCGGCTGCGGGAGGGGGGCGGAGGCAGGGACGGCGGGGAGAAGGAGCTCGACGCGGCGGCCCGCGAGCGTCTGACCGGCGCGGCCGAGGAGCTCGCCGGCGCCGGGCGGCGGGTGCTGGCCGTGGCGGAGCGCCCGCTGGAGGAGGGGGAGGACCTCACCGACGAGTCCGTCGCCGGTCTGACGTTCCTCGGTTTCGTCGCCCTGGCCGACCCGGTGCGCTCCTCGGCCGCGCCGGCCACCGCGCGGCTGCGGGCGGCCGGCGTGCAGACGGTGATGCTCACCGGCGACCACCCGGCCACCGCGGACGCCATCGCCGCCACCGTCAGCGAGGACCCCGACCAGAAGGTGTGCACGGGCGCCGAGATCGACGAACTGAGCGACGAGGAACTCGACGAGTTGCTGCCCACGCTGGACGTCATCGCCCGGTGCAGCCCCCACCACAAGGTCCGTATCGTCCAGGCGTACCGGCGCATCGGCCGGGTGGTGGCGATGACCGGGGACGGCGCCAACGACGCCCCGGCCATCCGGCTGGCGGACGTGGGCATCGCGCTCGGGCGGCGCGGCACGCCCGCCGCGACCGCCGCCGCCGATCTGGTCGTCGGTGACGACCGGCTGGAGACGATCATCGCCGCGCTGCTGGAGGGCCGTGCGATGTGGGGCTCGGTGCGCGACGCGCTGGCCATCCTCGTCGGCGGCAACCTCGGGGAGGTGGCCTTCAGTGTGCTGGCCGCCGCGCTGACCGGCGGTTCCCCCCTGAACGCCCGTCAGATCATGCTCGTCAACCTCCTCACCGACCTCGCCCCGGCGCTGGCCATCGCGGTGCGCGAACCGGCGACGGAGGCCGGTGAGCGGTTGCTGAGCGAGGGCCCGGACCGTTCCCTGGGGGCCGGTCTGAGCCAGGAGGTGCTGCTGCGCGGCGCCACCACCACGCTCGGCGCCGGACTGGCCTGGGGCGCGGCCAGGCTCACCGGACGGGGACGGCGCGCCGGGACGGTGGCCCTGGCCTCGGTGGTGGGCACCCAGCTCGCGCAGACGCTGCTCACCGGCGGGCTGGACCGCAACGTGCTGACGGCCGGGATCGGTTCGGCCGCGGCCCTGGTGGGGGTCATCCAGACGCCCGGGGTCAGCCAGTTCTTCGGCTGCACCCCGCTCGGTCCCGTCGCCTGGGGCATCACCCTCGGCTCGATCACCACGGCCACGCTGCTGGGGGCCGCCGCGGCCCCAGTGGTGCGCAGGCTGGCGCCGGATCCCTCCGGTGCGCCGGAGGACGCCGGGGATCCTGTCGCCTCCGAGCCGTTTGGAGACTGAACTCGCCCGACTCGCAGGGTGGTTCGCGCTCACCAGGCCGACCGGGGGGGTGAACTCCATGCGGGGGGGGGGACGGGGACTGCGCGGGCCCCCCCCGGCGCTTCTTCTCCCTCTTCTCCGCGGAGCGGACGCGCCGTCCCCTCGCACACGGCAAACCGCGGCCCGCGAACGCCCTCGGGCG
>NZ_JBXUOY010000241.1:0-7839 GCF_057196705.1 Streptomyces sp. ATLC9
GTCTGGTGGGCTGGGATTTTTTTATAAGAGACAGGTGGTCGCCCAGCGCCGGGCCGCGGGAGCCTCCCGGGCGGACAGGGGCCCCGGCACGGGCCCGGGGCCCGAGCCCGGCGCCCTCAAGCTGCGGGCGCCCGCGGACGCGGCCCCCGCCGAGGCCGTCGGTGCCGCGGGACCGGAGCCGCTGCCCCGACTGGTGGTGCTCGTCGACGACTTCGACACGCTGGTCGCCCCCGCCCTGGGCAACCCCGGCCGCCCGGCGGCCGGTTCGGTGGTCCGGGCGCTGGAGGCCGTGGCCCGGGACGGGGCGCGGCTGGGGGTGCATCTGATAGCCGCCACCGGGCGGCCGGAGCACACCGGGCGGACGGCCACCGGGCAGGGCGCGGCCCTGCGGGCCTTCCTCGGCTCCGATGCCCCGGACGGCTCCGGGAGCCCGGAAGCCGGGTGCGGCCCGGACGACCCGGGCGGCTCCGCGGAGGGGCCACTGCCGGGCCGCGGGACGCTGCACCGGCCGGACGGCTCGGTGACCGCCTTCCAGGCGGGCCGGGTGTCGGGCCGCATACCCCGGACGGCGACCCTGCGGCCGACGGTGGTTCCGCTGGACTGGGCGCGCGCCGGGGACCCTCCCACCCGTCGCCCCGTACGCGAACTGGGCAACGGCCCGACCGATCTGGCGCTGCTCGCCAGCGCGGTCGAGCGTGCGGCCCGCGAGGCGGGCGCCCCCGCTCCCCCTCCCCTGATGTGACGTCAGCTTCCCTCCCCGGGAGGAGGTTGAAGCATCACGGTCATGAGCCGGTCGCGGAAGGCGGGCTGACGTGTGAAGCGCTGCCGCCGGGCGATGTGTTCAGCCGTGGGGACTGTCCGAACGGGACGTACGGCGCGGCCGTTCGACGGTCGGCCGTGCCCGCGGAGCGGGTGTCGCGCCGACCGCCGCGCCGGCACTGTCGCCGACGGCCGCCCGCGACGGGGGCGGCGACGGACCGGGAGCCCACCGTCGGACCACCCGACTTGAAAGGGCGGAGGCTCCAGGTGGCGGCCGTGTGGACCGGCGCGGTGAAGTAGGGCCGCCCGGCGGCCCCGCGCTCCGGACCGTCAGCGGTTGCTGCGCAGCAGCGTGCGCATCGTGCGCATCGCCACCGACAGGTTCGCCAGGTCGAAGGTGTCGGACTCGCGGATCTCCTCCAGCGTGGCCCTGGCCCGCCCCAGGACGGCGGCGCTCTTCTCCTCCCACGCCTGGAAGCGCTGCTCGGGCGTGGCGCTCCCGTCCCCCGCGGCCAGCACGTCCGCCGTGAGCAACTGGTGGGCGGCGTAGAGGTCCTCGCGGATCGCCGCGCGGGCCATCGACTGCCAGCGGTCGGAGCGCGGCAGCTCGCTCACCCTGTCCTGGAGCTCGGTGATGCCCAGCCGGTCGGCCAGGTCGTAGTAGACCTCGGCGACGTCCAGCAGTTCACGTCCCGTCCGGTCGGCGACGGCCACCACGTCCAGGGCGGGGAAGGCGGACGAGAAGCCCGCCACCCGCAGCGCCAGCTCGCCGGGGACCCCGGCGCCGGTCAGCTCGTCGTTGACGCTCTGGTGCCAGCCCAGGTCCGCACCCCTGAGCAGCTTGGGCAACTGGGACCAGACCACCTCCACCCGCTCCTGGAAGACCTCGATGGTCTCGGCGAGCTTCAGCGGCTGCGGCCGGTTGTTCAGCAGCCAGCGGGTGCCCCGCTCCACCAGCCGCCTGGCGTGCAGCCGCATACGGGTCTGGACATCGGCGGCCACGGTGTTGTCCAGGTCCTCGACCTCGTCCCAGACGCGGGCCAGGCCGAAGATCTCCCGGGAGGCGGTGTGCGCCCGCACGATCTCCTCGGCCGAGGCGCCCGACTCCTCCTTCATCCGGTGCACCAGGGTCGAACCCCCGGTGTTGACCATGTCGTTGACCAGGAGGGTCGTGACGATCTCACGCCGCAGGGCATGGCGCCCGATCTGCTCGGGGAAGCGTTCGCGCAGTGCGCTGGGGAAGTACGCGTGCGCCAGCCGCTGCAGATACGGGTCGTCCGCCAGGTCGGTGTCCGCCAGTTCCTCGGTGGCGGTGATCTTGGCGTACGCCAGCAGCACCGCCAGCTCGGGCTGGGTCAGCCCGCGGCCGTGTGCCAGCCGCTCGCGGATCTGCCGGTCGGCGGGCAGGAACTCCAGCTGCCGGTCCAGCCGTCCCCGGCGGGACAGGCTGCGCATGAGCCGCTGCTGGGCGTGGAGCAGGTCGGGCGCCTGCCGCATCGCGTTGGCCAGCGCCACGTTCTGCGCGTAGTTGTTGCGCAGCACCAGCTCGGCGACCTCGTCGGTCATCTCCGCAAGCAGCGCGTTGCGCTGCTTGACGGTCATGTCGCCGTCGGCGACGACCGAGTTGAGCAGGATCTTGATGTTGACCTCGTGGTCGGAGGAGTCCACGCCCGCGCTGTTGTCGATGGCGTCGGTGTTGATCCGGCCGCCCTCGTGCGCGAACTCGATGCGGCCGAGCTGGGTCAGGCCCAGGTTCCCGCCCTCTCCGACGACCCGCACGCGCAGGTCCCGGCCGTTGACGCGGATCGCGTCGTTGGCCTTGTCGCCGGCATCGGCGTCGGTCTCGGTGGACGCCTTGACGTAGGTGCCGATGCCGCCGTTCCACAGCAGGTCCACCGGGGCCCTGAGGATGGCCCTCATCAGCTCGGCCGGGGTCATCTTGGTGACACCGCCCCCGATGCCCAGCGCCTGGCGCACCTGCGCGCCGACGGGGATGGACTTGGCGCTGCGGGGGTGGACGCCGCCGCCGGGCGACAGCAGCGAGGTGTCGTAGTCGGCCCAGGAGGAGCGCGGCAGTTCGAACAGCCGGCGGCGTTCGGCGTAGGAGGTGGCCGCGTCAGGGTCCGGGTCGAGGAAGATGTGCCGGTGGTCGAAGGCGGCCACCAGCCGGATGTGCTCGCTGAGCAGCATGCCGTTGCCGAAGACGTCCCCGGACATGTCGCCGATGCCGACGACCGTGAAGTCCTCGGTCTGGGTGTCGTGCCCGAGCTCGCGGAAGTGCCGCTTGACCGACTCCCAGGCGCCGCGGGCGGTGATGCCCATGGCCTTGTGGTCGTAGCCGGCCGAGCCGCCGGAGGCGAATGCGTCGCCGAGCCAGAAGCCGTAGGCGGTGGCGACCTCGTTGGCCGTGTCGGAGAAGGAGGCGGTGCCCTTGTCGGCGGCGACGACCAGGTAGGTGTCGTCCCCGTCGTGCCGCACCACGCGCTCGGGCGGCACGACCTGGCCGCCCACGAGGTTGTCGGTGATGTCGAGCATGCCGGAGATGAAGGTCTTGTAGCAGGCGACGCCCTCGGCCAGCCAGGCGTCGCGGTCCGCCGAGGGGTCGGGCAGCCGCTTGCCGACGAAGCCGCCCTTGGCCCCCACCGGCACGATCACCGTGTTCTTGACCTCCTGGGCCTTGACCAGTCCCAGGATCTCGGTGCGGAAGTCCTCGCGCCGGTCGGACCAGCGCAGGCCCCCGCGGGCGACCTTGCCGAAGCGCAGGTGCACGCCCTCCACCCGCGGCGAGTACACCCAGATCTCGTACGCCGGGCGGGGCGCGGGCAGGTCCGGGATGGCCTGCGGGTCGAACTTCATCGACACGTACGCGTGCGGCCGGCCCGACTCCTCGTCGCGCGGCTGGAAGTAGTTCGTGCGCAGGGTGGCCCTGATGAGGGTGAGGAAGGAGCGCAGGATGCGGTCCTCGTCCAGCGAGGCGACCTGGTCCAGCGCCCCGTCCAGCTCCTCCAGCAGACCGTCGGTCAGCTCGTGGCCGGCCGCGGCGCGGTCCGGGGAGAGCCGGGCCTCGAAGAGGCTGACCAGCAGCCGGGTGGTGTGGACGTTACGGCGGAGGGTGTCCTCCATGTAGTCCTGGCTGAAGGGCGAGCCGGCCTGCCGCAGGTACTTGGCGTAGGCGCGCAGCACCATCGCCTGCCGCCAGGTCAGGCCGGCCGACAGCACCAGCGCGTTGAAGCCGTCGCTCTCGGCCTCGCCGCTCCAGACGGCGGCGAAGGTTTCCTGGAAGCGCCCGCGGGCGTCTCCCTCCAGGTTCCGTGCGTGGTTCGCCGGCAGCCGGAGCCCGAAGTCGTAGATCCACGCCGGGGAGCGGTCGGCGCAGCGCAGCTCGTAGGGGCGCTCGTCGACGACCTCCACACCCATGGCCTGGAGGATCGGCAGCACGGCGGAGAGCGATACGGGCTCGCCGGTGCGGTAGACCTTGAAGCGGCGCTCACCGGGCCCGGCCCCGACCGGTTCGTACAGGCTGAGCGCGAAGTCGCTGACGCCCTCGCCCCGTTCCAGACCCTGGACGTACTGGAGGTCGGCGACGGCGGTGCGGGGCGGGAAGTCGGCCTTGTAGCCCTCGGGGAAGGCGCCGCCGTAGCGGTGCGCGAGCCTGGCCGCCCGCTCCTCGCCGACCTCGGCGACCAGCGCCTCGGAGAAACCGTCGGACCAGGAGCGGGCGGCCTCCACCAGCCGGGCCTCGATGTGCTCGGCGTCGGCGTGGGTCAGCTCGGCCAGCTCGGTGCCCTGCGGGACGCGGACGACGAAGTGCAGCCGGGCGAGGACCGACTCGGTGTTCCAGGCGGTGAAGTCGACGCTGGTGCCGCCCAGCTCCTCCATGAGGATGTCGGTCATTCGCAGCCGCACGGCGGTGGTGTAGCGGTCGCGCGGCAGGTAGACCAGTGCGGAGTAGTAGCGGCCGTACTCGTCCTGCCGCAGGTAGAGCCGGAGTTTGCGGCGCTCCTGGAGGTACAGCACGGAGGTGGCGATCTCGCGCAGCTCGCCGGCCGGGATCTGGAAGAGCTCGTCGCGCGGGTACGTCTCCAGGATCTGGAGCAGGTCGCGGCCGTCGTGGCTGTCGGGGACGAAGCCGGTGGAGCCGAGCACCTCCTCGACCTTGCGGCGGATGACGGGCACCCGGCGCACCGACTCGGTGTAGGCGGCCGACGAGAACAGTCCGAGGAAGCGGCGCTCGCCCACCACGTTGCCCGCCTCGTCGAACTTCTTCACCCCGATGTAGTCGAGGTAGGAGGGGCGGTGGACAGTGGCCCGGCTGTTGGCCTTGGTGAGCACCAGCAGCCGGTGCTCGCGGGCCTTGGCGCGGGCACCGGCCGAGAGGCGGTTGAAGGAGGGCGACACCGGGTGGGCGTGGGTGTGGGCGGGCCCGTGGGGGCGGGCGGAGGCGCCGTCGTGGTCGGCGCCCGGCTCCCCGCCGCCCTGTTCGTCGTGGTGCGGGTCGGAGCGCAGAATGCCCAGGCCGGTGCCCGGGACGGCGCTGAGCAGCAGTTCCTCGGTGCCGTCCGCGGTCTCGGTGGTCAGCTCGTACTCACGGTAGCCCAAGAAGGTGAAGTGGTCGTCCGCGAGCCATCGCAGCAGCTCACGCGCCTCCTCGACCTCCTGTTCGGGCAGGTCGTCGGCGAGCGGCTCGCCGGGCAGGCCGTCGGCGATCCGGAGCGCCGCGCCGCGCATCTTCCGCCAGTCCTCGACGGCCTCGCGTACGTCCGACAGGACGCGCCGCAGATCGGCGGTGATCCGCTTCAGGTCCTCGCGGTCGGTCTCACGGTCGATCTCGACGTGGATCCAGGATTCGGTGAGCGCGTCGTCCGGCATCTCATCCCGGGGCCGGGTGCCCGCGTCCAGGACCTGGAGCAGCCTGCCGGTGACGTCGCGGCGGACGACGACCTGGGGGTGGATCACCAGGTGGATGCCGCGCCCCTGTCTGGTCAGCTCGTTGGTGACCGAGTCCACCAGGAAGGGCATGTCGTCGGTGACGACCTCCACGACGCTGTGGGTGCACGTCCAGCCGTTCTCCTCGACGGAGGGAGTGCGGACGCGGACTCCGGCGGTGCCCTGGGGGCGCTGCTGGGCCAGTCGGCAGTGGGAGACCGCGGCCCCGTAGACGTCGACCGGATCGCGGTCGGCGAGGTCCTCGGGGGCGGTGTGCAGGTAGTAGCGCTGGAGGTACGAGGCGAGGGTCCCGGCGTCCAGCCCCGGTACGGGTCGGCTGCCGGCGGGACCGCTGTCGGCCACCCGGGCGGCTCGTTCGAGCAGCTCGGCCTTTGCTTCGTCCAGCTTGGTCTGCATGTCGTCTGGCTCCTGTCGCGCGCCGTTGCGTGACGTCAAGGCGTTGAGGGTTTTTGAGGGCTTGACGCCGGCACACCAAGTGTCCGCCGGAGCGGGGCGTCATGCCTGGAGACGGAGTGACCTGCGGCATCCCCGGTCCCGGCGGCGTCGCACGGGTGCCCGGGGCCGGAGGCGACACTGCCTTCCGCGGGTTTCTCGCTGATCACGCGGCTAGGCTACCTCCCATCGGCCGAACCCCGTCATGGACAGTGTGTGTACAAAACCAGGGGTCGGAGTTGGACGTTGTGGACAGCTTCCGGCGGCTCACGGACGACGCGCGGCGTACGGCGCTCTCAGCCCTCCGAGATCACCCGCTCGGCCACCTCCGCCGCCTCGCCGAGGCTGTCCACCACCGGCACCCCGGCTGTCATCAGGCTGCTTCTGCTGTGCGAGCCGCCGGTGTACAGCACGGCCCGCGCTCCCACGGCCGCGGCGGCCACCGCGTCGTCCACGGCATCGCCGACCACCACGGTGCGGCGGGGGTCGAACCCGTCGAGCGCCGCCACGTGCGCCGCCATCTGCCGGGCCTTGCCGGCGCTCGACCCACTGCCGCCGCCGAGGTTCCCGTCGACCCGGACGAAGTGTTCCTCGATGCCGTGCCGGCGCACCAGCGGCACCAGGTGGTCGTGCGGGGCCAGGGAGCACAGCGACTGGGTCAGCCCCGCCTCCCGCCGCGCGGCGAGCAGTTCGGCCGCGCCCTCGGCGAGCCCCACCCGCTCGACGCGCGCGAAGTAGTGCCGGTGGAAGATCTCGTCCATCCCGGCCCACTCCTCCTCGGTGGGCAGCCTTCCCATCAGCCTCTCGTAGAAGCGCGGCACCGGGACGCAGTACAGCTCCCGGTAGCGCTCCAGCGTGATGGCCGGCAGCCCTATCTCGGCGAAGGCGGCGTTGGTCGCCGCGATGACCGCGTCGATGTCGTGCAGCAGCGTGCCGTTCCAGTCCCACACGATGTGGGCTCTCCCCGTGGCCGAGTCCATACCCCGACGGTAAGGGCCGGGTCCGACAGACGACAGGGGCGACCGGTGCCCCGGCCCGGGGCACCGGTCCGGCGGCGGGCTCAGCCCAGCCCCTCCACGATGTCGCCGATCTCCTGGGTGGCATACCACAGCAGCTCGTGGTCGTCCGCCCCGTCCACCGTGAAACGGGCGTCGTCGTCGCCCTGGTCGGCCGCGCCCAGCGCCTGTGCCGCCGCGGCGACGTCCGCCTCCGCCTCGCCCCCGTCGACGTGCACGGCGGCGGCCCGGTCCAGCGGTAGGGCCCGCCCGATGCGCACCTCGCCCAGCGCGGCCGGGTCCAGGCCGCGGTCCGGGTCGGCCACCGCCTCGCGGTCGGGCACGTCGACGGCGACCACCACCCTGCGGCGCGGGACGTCCGGGGCGACGGCCAGGAGCCGCAGCGAGGCCTGTGCGGCGCGGCCGAGCGCGGCGTACTCCAGCTCCTCGATGTCGTCCGAGACGTACCACTCGCGCAGTCCGGGGGTGACCGCGTAGGCGGTCAGCGGACCGGGGCCCAGCTCTCCCGCCCGGTGCGCGGCCGCCAGGCCGGACAGGGTGAGGGGGACATAGACGCGCATCGCCACCACTTCCGTGTAAGGCCGCTCCGGGTGTTCCGACAGCATACGGCGGCTCCCGGCCGCCGGACGTCCCCGGCCCCGCCCTGGGGCGGGGCGCCCCGGCGGGGGGGGGGCCCCCGGGCGCG
>NZ_JBXUOY010000242.1:0-7834 GCF_057196705.1 Streptomyces sp. ATLC9
CCCCGCCCGCCCCCCCCCCCCCCCACCCCCCCCCAGGCCGGGGGGCCCCCCCCGGGGCGGGGGCGCCCCCCCACGGCTTTGCGTCCGTCCGAGCCGTCCGATCAGCAACCACCAGTAAGCCGTATGGAGGTACCGGGCCATGGCGCTCGACCAGTCCTTCGTGGGGCGGAGCTATCCGCCCACCGCACCGTACGAGGTCGGCCGGGAGAAGATCCGCGAGTTCGCCGAGGCCATCGGTGACGCCCATCCCGCGTACACCGACCCGGAGGCGGCCGGTGAGCTCGGTCACCCCGACGTGATCGCTCCGCCCACCTTCGTCTTCGCCGTCACCTTCAGGGCCGCCGGGGAGGTCGTCGCGGACCCGGAGCTGGGACTGGACTACAGCCGGGTGGTGCACGGCGACCAGAGGTTCGCCTACACCCGGCCGGTGCGCGCCGGAGACCGGCTCACGGTGACCTCCACCATCGAGGCGGTCAAGTCCATGGCGGGCAACGACATCCTGGACGTCCGCGGCGAGGTGCACGACGAGACGGGCGAGCACGTCGTGACGGCCTGGACCAAGCTGGTGGCCCGCGCGGCCGACGAGCAGGGGGGGTGAGACGGATGACGGCGAGGATCGCGTACGCGGACATCGAGGCCGGCACCGAACTGCCCGCCCGGAGCTTCCCCGTGACCCGCGACACGCTCGTGCGGTACGCGGGCGCCTCCGGCGACTTCAACCCGATTCACTGGAACGAGCGGTTCGCACGTGAGGTCGGCCTCCCCGACGTCATCGCGCACGGGATGTTCACCATGGCCGAGGCCGCCCGCGTGGTGACCGACTGGACCGGCGACCCCGGCGCGCTCGTGGAGTACGGCGTGCGCTTCACCAGGCCCGTCGTCGTCCCCGACGACGGTTCGGGCGCCGTGATCGAGGTCTCGGGCAAGGTCGCGGCCAAGCTCGACGACGAGGCCCGCACCGTCCGGGTGGACCTCAAGGTCACCAGCGCCGGGCAGAAGGTGCTGGGCATGTCCCGCGCGGTGGTCCGGCTCGCCTGAGCGGGCCGCCGGAGCGCCGGGCCGGCGGACGCGGCCGTACGCAGGCGCGTACGGCCGCTCTCGTACTCTTGGGCGCGTGCAGGAACTCCACGACGCGCCCCTCGCCCCGCTGACCACCTTCCGCCTGGGCGGCCCCGCGGCCCGCCTGGTCACGGCGACCACCGACGAGGAGGTGACCGAGGCGGTACGGGCCGCCGACGCCGACGGCACCCCGCTGCTGCTCGTCGGCGGCGGCAGCAACCTCGTCATCGCCGACGAGGGCTTCGCCGGCACCGCCCTGCGCATCGCCACCACCGGCTTCCGCCTGGAGGGCACCCGTCTGGAGCTGGCCGCGGGCGAGAACTGGTCCGAGGCCGTCGCCCGTACCGTCGAGGCCGGGCTCGCGGGTGTCGAGTGCATGGCCGGCATCCCCGGGTCGGCGGGCGCCACGCCCGTCCAGAACGTCGGCGCGTACGGCCAGGAGGTCTCCTCCACGATCACCGAGGTCGTCGCCTACGACCGCCGGTCCGGCCGCACCGTCACCGTCCCCGCCGCCGAGTGCGGCTTCTCCTACCGGCACAGCCGCTTCAAGGCCGACCCCACCCGCTTCGTCGTGCTGCGCGTCCGTCTCGAACTGGAGGACGCGGACGGCCTCTCGGCCCCCCTGCGCTACGCCGAGACCGCCCGCGCGCTGGGCGTGGGGACCGGCGACCGGGTGCCGGTGGAGCGGGCCCGCGAGACCGTTCTGAAGCTCCGCGCGGGCAAGGGCATGGTGCTCGATCCGGAGGACCACGACACCTGGTCGGCCGGCTCCTTCTTCACCAACCCCGTGCTCACCGGGGACGAGCACGCCGCCTTCCTCGCCCGCGTCGCCGGGCGGCTGGGGCCGGACGCCGCCCCGCCGGCCTATCCGGCCGGGGACGGCCTGGTGAAGACCTCCGCCGCCTGGCTGATCGACAGGGCCGGCTTCGCCAAGGGCTACGGCGACGGCCCGGCCCGGATCTCCACCAAGCACACCCTCGCCCTGACCAACCGGGGCTCGGCCACCACCGCCGACCTCCTCGCCCTGGCCCGGGAGGTCCGCGACGGAGTGCGCGAGGCCTTCGGGGTGACGCTGGTCAACGAACCGGTGACCGTCGGCTGCTCGCTCTGAGACCGCTCCCGGGTCCCTCCCGGACAGGCTCGGGAGAGCGGGCTCAGCGGAGCCCGCGGGACGGGATCCGCTCCGGCTCCTCCACCAGCCACGCGTCGATGTCCGCCAGGATCGCCTTCCGGACGTCCTCCGGAGCGCGCGAGCCGCGCACCGACTGGCGGGCCAGCTCCGCCAGCTCCTCGTCCGTGAAGCCGTGGTACCGCCGCGCGATCTCGTACTGCGCGGCCAGCCGGGAGCCGAACAGCAGCGGGTCGTCGGCGCCCAGCGCCAGCGGCACCCCCGCCTCGAACATGGTCCGCAGCGGTACGTCCTCGTGCCGGTCGTACACGCCCAGTGCCACGTTGGAGGCAGGGCAGACCTCGCAGGTGACGCCCTGCGCGGCCAGCCGCGCCAGCAGCCGCGGGTCCTCGGTGGCGCGCACCCCGTGCCCGACGCGGCCCGCGCGCAGGTCGTCCAGGCAGTCGGCGACGGACCCCGGTCCCGACAGCTCGCCGCCGTGCGGGGCCGCCAGCAGGCCGCCCCGGCGCGCGATGGCGAAGGCGCGGTCGAAGTCGCGGGCGAAACCGCGCCGCTCGTCGTTGGACAGGCCGAAGCCGACCACGCCGCGGTCGGCGTAGCGCACGGCCAGCCGGGCCAGGGTGCGGGCGTCCAGCGGGTGCTTCATCCGGTTCGCGGCGACCAGCACGCGTATGCCGAGCCCGGTCTCGGCGGAGGCGCCCTCCACCGCGTCCAGGATGATCTCCATCGCGGGGATCAGCCCTCCCAGGCGCGGTGCGTAGGAGGTCGGGTCCACCTGGATCTCCAGCCAGCGGGATCCGTCCCGCACGTCCTCCTCGGCGGCCTCGCGCACCAGCCGCCGGATGTCGTCGGGGGTGCGCAGACAGGAGCGCGCGGCGTCGTACAGCCGCTGGAAGCGGAACCAGCCGCGCTCGTCGGTGGCCCGAAGTCTCGGGGGACGGCCGCTGCTCAGCGCCTCCGGGAGGTGGACGCCGTGTCTGTCGGCGAGCTCCAGCAGCGTGCCCGGGCGCATGGACCCGGTGAAGTGCAGGTGGAGGTGGGCCTTCGGGAGCTTGCGGACATCACGAGCGCTTTCCATCCGAGGATTTTGCCGCACTCGCGACACGCCCGGAAGTCACCGCCACGATCGGGGCGGCCCTGAACATGCGGGCGGACCCGCGCAAGTGCTGCTTCCGCGGGCCCGCCCAGGGATGCTCCGGGCCGGGTCAGGCCTTGGCCTCGGCCAGCAGCCTCTGGATCCGGGAGACGCCCTCGACCAGGTCCTCGTCGCCCAGCGCGTAGGACAGCCGCAGGTAGCCAGGGGTGCCGAACGCCTCACCGGGGACGACCGCGACCTCGACCTCCTCCAGGATCAGCTCGGCCAGCTCCACGCTCGACCGCGGGCGCCGGCCGCGGATCTCCCGGCCCAGCACGCCCTTGACCGACGGGTAGGCGTAGAAGGCGCCCTCCGGCTCGGGGCAGGTGACGCCGTCGATCTCGTTCAGCATCCGCACGATCGTCCTGCGGCGGCGGTCGAACGCCTCGCGCATGCGCGCCACGGCCTCCAGATCGCCGGAGACGGCGGCCAGCGCGGCGGCCTGGGCGACGTTGGAGACGTTGGAGGTGGCGTGCGACTGGAGGTTGGTGGCGGCCTTCACCACGTCCTTCGGGCCGATGATCCACCCCACCCGCCAGCCGGTCATGGCGTACGTCTTGGCCACGCCGTTGACGACCACGCACCGGTCGGCCAGCTCGGGCACGACCACCGGCAGCGAGGAGAACTCCGCATCGCCGTAGACCAGGTGCTCGTAGATCTCGTCGGTGAGCACCCACAGACCGTGCTCGGCGGCCCAGCGGCCGATCTCCTCGACCTGGGCGCGGGAGTGGACGGCGCCGGTCGGGTTGGAGGGGGAGACGAACACCAGCACCTTGGTGCGCTCGGTGCGGGCCGCCTCCAGCTGCTCCACCGAGACCCGGTAGCCGGTGGTCTCGTCGGCGACCACGTCCACGGGGACGCCTCCGGCCAGCCGGATCGACTCGGGGTAGGTGGTCCAGTACGGCGCGGGGACGATGACCTCGTCGCCCGGGTCGAGGACGGCGGCGAAGGCCTCGTAGATGGCCTGCTTGCCGCCGTTGGTGACCAGTACCTGGGAGGCCTCGACCGAGTAGCCGGAGTCACGCAGCGTCTTCGCCGCGATGGCCTCCTTCAGCTCGGGGAGCCCGCCGGCCGGGGTGTAGCGGTGGAAGCGCGGGTTCCGGCAGGCCTCGACCGCGGCCTCGACGATGTAGTCGGGGGTCGGGAAGTCGGGCTCGCCCGCGCCGAAGCCGATCACCGGACGCCCGGCGGCCTTGAGGGCCTTGGCCTTGGCGTCGACGGCGAGCGTGGCGGACTCGGAGATCGAGCCGACGCGGGCCGAGACCCGGCGCTCGGTGGGTGACTGGTTGGAAGGGGTCACAGCGGTCATGGGGGCATCGTCGCAGACGGGGAGTCGTCCGGGCACGTGGGCCGAAGGGGGCCGGGGGACGGGCGGAGGGGAATCGGAGGGGGAGAACACCGGTGTACGGGCGGGAGGAACAGGCGGATCGGGGGCGATACGGGTTACGTGTTCGACGGGGGCGCGTGAAGCACGTACACTCACCGTCGTTGGTCCCGGCCGATCAACCGGCGGTTCGCGTACTCCGCGGCGCCGACCGGATGCGGTAGGTTGGGAACGGCGAAGGGTCGTAGCTCAATTGGTAGAGCACCGGTCTCCAAAACCGGCGGTTGGGGGTTCAAGTCCCTCCGGCCCTGCTTCGCGCATCTGGACCAGGGATGCGTGCACGTGTACGTAACTGGACGCACCGCCGTACGGCCGGGCCGGACGCGGCACGGCACGCGGCCAGGACCCGGATCAGGTGAGGACGAGTGGCGGAGATCACGGACTCCATCGAGGTCCCCGAGCCCGGGCGGTCGCAGGACGACAACAAGCCCCGGCGCGGTGGCAAGCGCGCGAAGAAGGGCCCGCTGGCCCGTCTCGCCCTGTTCTACCGGCAGATCGTCGCCGAGCTGCGCAAGGTCGTCTGGCCCACCAAGAAGCAGCTCTCCACCTACACGACCGTGGTGATCATCTTCGTCCTCGTCATCATCGGCCTGGTGACCGTGATTGACTGGGGGTTCACCGAGGTCGTCAAGTACGTCTTCGGCTGATAAGCCCGCGGAGTGCCCCTCCGGGCACTTTTCCGCATGTTCGACCCCTTGAAGCCAGGAAGAAGCAGCCACCGTGTCTGACCCGAACCTCAACGACGCCGTCGACCCCGTCGAGGGTGACGACACCGCGCCCGACGCCGTCGAGACGGCGGACACGGCGGCGGACGGCGTCGACCAGGCCGAAGCTGCCGACACCGCCGGGGACGAGCCGGCCGAGGCGGCGACCGGTCCCGCCGAGTCCGCCGGCGGAACCGGGGCCGAGGCCGCGCAGGAGGCGGAGGAGCCGGTCGCCGCCCTCCGCGATGAACTGCGTCATCTCCCCGGCGAGTGGTATGTCATCCACACCTACGCGGGCTACGAGAAGCGCGTGAAGGCCAACCTGGAGCAGCGCGCTGTCTCGCTGAACGTCGAGGACTTCATCTACCAGGCCGAGGTCCCCGAGGAAGAGATCGTCCAGATCAAGAACGGTGAGCGCAAGAACGTCCGCCAGAACAAGCTCCCCGGCTACGTGCTGGTGCGCATGGACCTGACGAACGAGTCCTGGGGCGTCGTGCGCAACACCCCGGGCGTCACCGGCTTCGTGGGCAACGCCTACGACCCGTACCCGCTGACCCTGGACGAGGTCGTCAAGATGCTCGCACCCGAGGCGGAGGAGCGCGCCGCGGCGGAGGCCGCCGCCGAGGCCGGGCTGCCGGCGCCGAGCCGCAAGGTCGAGGTCCAGGTGCTGGACTTCGAGGTCGGGGACTCGGTCACCGTCACCGACGGCCCGTTCGCGACCCTCCAGGCGACGATCAACGAGATCAACCCGGACTCGAAGAAGGTCAAGGGCCTCGTCGAGATCTTCGGCCGCGAGACCCCGGTCGAGCTGAGCTTCGACCAGATCCAGAAGAACTGACGCGGTTCTTCCGGTCACCGATTTCCGGCCAGGTCGGGCAGCCCTGAGGGGCCGCCCGGCCTGGCCGGTTTCCGACCGCACCGCGATACGGGCTATCGTGGTGCGGTATGCCTCCGTACGGGTGGATCAGCCCGTCGGGGGATTCGACACCTCTCACCAGGACCCGGAGAGAACATGCCTCCCAAGAAGAAGAAGGTCACGGGGCTGATCAAGCTCCAGATCCAGGCCGGCGCCGCGAACCCGGCCCCGCCGGTCGGCCCCGCGCTGGGCCAGCACGGCGTGAACATCATGGAGTTCTGCAAGGCCTACAACGCCGCGACCGAGTCGCAGCGCGGCTGGGTCATCCCGGTGGAGATCACGGTCTACGAGGACCGCTCCTTCACCTTCATCACCAAGACCCCGCCGGCCGCGAAGATGATCCTCAAGGCCGCGGGCGTGGAGAAGGGCTCCGGCGAGCCCCACACCAAGAAGGTCGCCAAGATCACGCGTGAGCAGGTGCGCGAGATCGCCACGACCAAGATGCCCGACCTCAACGCCAACGACCTGGACGCCGCCGAGAAGATCATCGCCGGCACCGCCCGGTCGATGGGCGTCACCGTCGAGGGCTGAGCGGCTCCGCTCGCGGTACCCGCCGGGTGCGCGCCGGGCTTCCCGCCCTCTTGGGGCGGTCGAGCCGGACGGGTGCGCCGGGCACAGACAGATGGAAGTGGCAGGGTCAGGCGCTGGCCCCCCGGACCACGACTCCGTACACCAGAAAACTGGAGCAGAAGTGAAGCGCAGCAAGGCTCTCCGCAACGCGGACGCCAAGATCGACCGGACGCGGCTCTACGCCCCGCTGGAGGCCGTCCGTCTCGCCAAGGAGACCTCCCCGACCAAGTTCGACGCGACCGTCGAGATCGCCATGCGCCTGGGCGTCGACCCGCGCAAGGCCGACCAGATGGTGCGCGGCACCGTGAACCTCCCGCACGGCACCGGCAAGACCGCCCGGGTCCTGGTCTTCGCGACCGGTGAGCGTGCCGCGGCCGCGGAGGCCGCCGGCGCCGACATCGTCGGCTCCGACGAACTGATCGACGAGGTCTCCAAGGGCCGCCTGGACTTCGACGCCGTCGTCGCCACCCCGGACCTGATGGGCAAGGTCGGCCGCCTCGGCCGTGTGCTCGGTCCGCGCGGTCTGATGCCGAACCCGAAGACCGGCACCGTCACCCCGGACGTGGCCAAGGCCGTCACCGAGATCAAGGGCGGCAAGATCGAGTTCCGCGTCGACAAGCACGCCAACCTCCACTTCATCGTCGGCAAGGTCTCGTTCGACGAGAAGCAGCTGGTGGAGAACTACGCGGCGGCGCTGGAAGAGGTCCTGCGGCTGAAGCCGTCCGCGGCCAAGGGCCGGTACATCAAGAAGGCCGTCATCAGCACCACGATGGGCCCCGGCGTCCACATCGACCCCAACCGCACCCGGAACCTCCTCGCCGAGGAGGACGTCGCCGCCTGATCCGGCGCGCGACCCCGCGAGGGCGTTCCAGTACGGCGGCCGGGCGGGCGGGCGCGGGCGCCGGGGCGGGGGGGGCGGCCCGCGGGGCGGGGCGGG
>NZ_JBXUOY010000243.1:0-7828 GCF_057196705.1 Streptomyces sp. ATLC9
GGGCCGAGGTGGACGAGGAAGGCGTCGTGCTGCGCCTGAGCGGCACGGACGTGAACCTGGCCGGCTGACGCCGGACCGGCCGCGGGCGGGGGGGGCCCCCCCCCCGCGGGGCCCCCCCCCCCCACCCCGGCATCACCATCGCCGTCCCCGCGGGCACCGCCGACTACACCGACCCGCACACCCGGCGCACCGCCACCTGGGAGTACGCCGTCTGGACCTCCCCCGTCCACCGCCTGCCGGTGCCCGCGAGCGAACTCGTCGCCTCCTGGAACGCCCACACCCCGGCCGGCACCTGGATCCGGATCGAGATGCGGGGCACCTACACCGACGGGACCGACACCCCCTGGTACACCCTGGGCGTCTGGGCCGCCGGCGACGAGGACATCCGCCGCACCTCCGTGGACGGCCAGGGCGACGGCAGATCCAGCATCTGGACCGACACCTTCTCCGTCGACGACACCTCCACCGGTCTGCGCCTGGCCTCCTACCGGCTGCGCGCCACCCTCCACCGCGCCCCCGGCGCCGACACCGCTCCCGTGGTCCGGCGCCTGGGCGCCATGGGCTCCGACGTCCCCGACCGCTTCGAGGTCCCGGCCTCCGCGCCGGGCGTGGCCGCGGGCGTCGAACTGGACGTCCCGCGCTACTCGCAGAACACCCACATCGGCCAGTACCCGGAGTACGACAACGGCGGCGAGGCGTGGTGCAGCCCCACCTCCTCGCAGATGATCATCGAGTACTGGGGCCGGGGGCCCACCGCCGAGGACCTGTCCTGGGTCGACCCCGACTACGCCGACCCCCAGGTCTGCCACGCCGCCCGCTTCACCTACGACTACCAGTACTCCGGCTGCGGCAACTGGCCGTTCAACATCGCCTACGCGGCCACCTACCGCGACATGCAGGGCATCGTGACCCGCCTGGACTCCCTCGCGGACGCCGAGTGCCTGATCCGCGCAGGCATCCCCCTGATCACCTCCCAGTCCTTCCTGGAGTCCGAACTCGACGGCGCGGGCTACGGCACCGCGGGCCACCTGATGACCGTCATCGGCTTCACCGAGGACGGCGACGTCATCGCCAACGACCCGGCCAGTGACAGCAACGAGGCCGTCCGCCGCGTCTACAAACGCCGGCAGTTCGAGAACATCTGGCTGCGCACCAAGCGCTACAACGCCAACGGCCAGGTCAGAAGCGGTACGGGAGGCATCTGCTACATCCTCTTCCCGGCAAAGCCAGCACCGAGTCAGCACCGCGCCCTGCGCGCGCTCGGCATCCGCTGACCCGGCGCCGTCGAAGACGGCCCCGAGCACCTGCCGGCAGCGCTCGCCGCCGTCGGCGGTGAGGTGGCCGTAGCGGTCCGCCGTGACCTTGATGGAGGCGTGCCCCATCCACCGCGACACCTCGTGGAGGGTGGGCGGCCCGCCGCGTGGCGGACTCACGCGCGGCCTCCTCCCCTTCCTCCCGGCTCTCCTCCGCCGCCGCCGTCGCGGGCGGCGCGGCTTTCCGCGTCGTGGCGGTCGTGCTGTCGCTCGTGGTCGCGGTGGGGGCCGTGGTGCAGTCCTACCGGATCGGGCACTCCGGCGCGGAGGCCACCTGGAGCGGGGAGTTCTCCGGGACCGGGGGAGGCGGGGAGGAGTGACCTCTCCACCGCGGGGCCGGGGCGCGTTCGGTTCCCCGGCCGCAGTGCGGCCAGAAGGCCGGTCTCGGAGACTGACCGGGACCCGAAAGCGTCGTGTGCCCCGATGAAGCCCGTATGCGGCCGGGCAGTTGCCCACGGTGCGATCGCGAGAGGTGCGGGCCACACTTGAGCCGGTTGTGCGCGTTACGGCGGCCGTTGTACGCGCTCCGCGCCGTGTCGTGACGCGGCGGAGCCGCGTTGCGCCCGGTGACGGAAGGGGACGGCATGACCGAAGTCGGCACTGACGACGACACACAGCTCGAGTTCGAACGCGGCACGGGGGTGCTGTGCGTGTTCGGCCGCCAGGTGAAGCGGTTCCGGACGCGCCTGGGCATGAACCGTGAGGAACTCGGCCTGGTGACGGGCTACTCGCCCGCGACGATCGCCTCGATCGAACAGGGCCGGCGCATCCCGTCGGACCACTTCATCGACAAGGCCGACGAGATGCTGGACGCGAGCGAAGTCCTCAAGGAGATGAAGGAGGAGATCCGCAAGGCCCGCTACCCGAGGTTCTTCCAGGGCGCGGCGACGCTGGAACGGGAAGCGGTCGAGCTGCACTTCTACGACACGCACGTGGTCAACGGTCTGTTGCAGACGGAGGAGTACGCGCGGCGCGTCTTCGAGATGCACCAGCCCGCTCTGGACGAGGAGACCGTCGAACGGCGCCTGGCGGCCCGTATGGCCCGCCAGGAAATCTTCACCAGGGGTTCCACGCCGCTGATGAGTTACGTCATCGAAGAGGTGGTGCTACGACGGCCCATCGGTGGCCGTGGTGTCATGCGAGGTCAGTTGGAGCGAATCCTCCAGGTCGGGCGGAGGCGCGACGTGGTCGTGCAGGTGATGCCGACGGACTGCGAGGAACACGTCGGCCTCGCCGGACCGTTCACCTTGATCGAGACCAGCGAGGGACGGCGTATCGCCTACGCCGAGGTGCAGAAGAGCGGCACCCTCTACACGGAGCGGAAGTCTGTCCGGGAACTCGAAGCGCAGTATGGGATCATCCGTGCTCAGGCGCTCACTCCGAGTGAGTCGATGGTCTTCATCGAGAGGTTGCTGGGAGAGACATGAGGGATCGAGAGTCGAAGCCGAGTACGGCGGAACCGGCTTGGTTCAGAAGCAGCTACAGCAGTGGTGAGGGCGGCCAGTGTGTCGAGGTCGCCGCTCGTCCCGAGGGCGTCCGCGTACGGGATTCCAAGGACATCGCCCGGCCCGGCCTGGCGGTCGGCCCGGATGCCTGGGCGTCCTTCCTCGGCCTGGCGTCCCGTTCGTACGTCTGACGTTCACGTCGCGCCTGTGCCCTGTGCTCCCAACTCCCTTGGAAGTACGGGGCACAGCCACGCCACCCCCTCTGCGATCACCGGTCACGGCCACCCCGATGGCGACCGTCGGGGCATTCGGCCACGGGCCGCCGGCGTGTGTCCGTCGCTTCAGGGCGGTGACCCCGGCCGGCCGTCGTCGCCCTCCGCGGGATTTCGCCGCCCGGTCAGACGCTGGACGGAAGCGGTTCGAGGTGCCGCGCCACGACCGCCCGTATCCCGACGACGTCCGCCCCGCCGCGCAGTCCGCGCTTCGGCAGCAGGGCCATTCCGCCCACCGTGTCGTCGACGACCAGTACGAAGAGGCTCGCCGTCTCGATGTAGTGGCGGAACGACGCCCACGGGATCGTGGTCTCCACGAGTGCCGTGGCGGCGTGTATCCCGTTGTCGTCCGCCCGCATGGTGTACTCGCCCTGGGAACGCGCGTACCTGGTCATCTGTCGCACCCGGTGCAGATGGTTCACCCACCCGCCCACGAGACTCCCCAGAACCGGGCACAGGGCCACGGCCACCAGCACGGTCACACCTTTGGGCGCCGAGAGCGTCAGGAGGGCCACAAGAACGGCCGCCGTGATCGGCACGGCGATCAGCGGAAGACGCCACCAGTGCGCGGAGGAGCCGGACCGTGCGCGCAGGGCCTCGGCCATGTCGGCCCGCGTCGGCGGATAGGCCAGCTCGATGTCGGCCGGCACCGGGGCCGTCTCCCGCTCCTCGTTCTCCATGGAGCGGGATCGTAGTGGCGCCCGGCGGACCGCCTTGACCAGGGCTCCCGGGCTCCGTGCCCCACTCTGCCGATTGTGGCTGACCGGTGCGTCCGGAGGGGATAACACCGGTATGGGTGATGACGATGCGGTCGGCTCGCAGCAGGCACCGGAACCCACTCCCGACGGAGGGCAGAACGCCACCATCGGACCGTTGGGCAGGAGGATCATCGGCGTCTGCATGGTGGGCATGGCCGTCGTGGCGCTTGTGGGCCAGACCCTGGGGCTCTGGCAGGGGATCTACGACTTGTTCGGCTCCGAGGGGAACGATGCTGCCCCGTCGGCGGCGGACGGTGTCCGCTCGCCTTCGGTCGAGGTATCCGGCCGGCCGGGGGCCGCGCCCCGCTGCGACGCGTCGGGCGACCGGCAGGTGCTGATCGAGCTCAAGGGGGAGCCGACCCGTTCCGGGGCGCACGCGGTGGCCACGGTGGAGTGCGAGGTCGCTCCGGGGGACCGCCTGTCGTGGGTGGTGCGCAAGGAGACCGGTGATCCGGACCGGCCGCGCGTCCACTACACCCTGAGGTACGAGCTGGGGCGGCAGGGGCCGGGGCGTTACACCTACGACGCGGATCTCAGCACCACCGCGCCGGGGTCCGAGCGGTCCCTGATCGCCGTCCTGATGGACGACACCACCTACCGCGAGGTGAAGGCGGGCAGGGATCCCGAGACCGCCTATGTGGACCTGCCCCTGCCCGTGCCCGTCGTGTCCAACTCGCTGCTGATCACCACACCCCGGTAGTAGCACGGCAGCAGAGGGCGGCCGCCGGGGACGAGTCGGCCGGGCCGGAACGCGCTTTACGGCCGCGCCCCCGGCCGTGAGACTGGTGCGGGGAGACGGCGCGGGGGAGGGGCAGGGCGAACATGGCAGCAGGAAGCGGGAGTTGGGGCAGACCGGTGCCGCTGGGGCAGGCCGGTGCGTCCGAGGCGGCCCACTTCGTCGCCGCGCCGCTGCTGGCCGGAGCCTGCATCGCCACCGTCGGCGTGCTGGGCGCGGACGCCGAGAAGTTCCGCTGGCCGGGCCCGGCGATGCTGCTGCTCACCCTCGCCTTCACCGCCCTCGTCGGCAGTGTGCAGTACGGCTTCCACGCCCGCCGTCACCTGTACTCCCCGGCGGACGTGGAGTCCTGGCATCCCCCGGACTCCTTCAGGCCCTCCGGTGAGGTGCTGCGCCGCGAGCAGCGCCGCCACTTCGGGGAGTGGCTGCGGCTGAGCCACCGGGCGGCGCTGGCCTACAACCTGGGGATCGCCCTGCTGGGCGCGGGCGGGGCGCTGGCCCTCGCGGCTCCTGAGGGCGCCTCGTTCTGGCACGCGGCGTGCCGATGGGCGGCGAGCGCCGTGCTGGCGGCCGGCGCCCTGGCGGAACTGGAGTGGACGCTGGGCGAGTGGTGGACGCGCAGGACGCTGCTGCGCGCCGCCCGGACCGGCGGGGGAGAGGATGGAGGGGAGGGACGCGGTGTCTGAGTCCGTCGTGCGCGCCGTCGGCGGCCCGTGGGAGCCGGAGGTGACGCACTGCTGCGTGTGCGGGGGGCCGCTGCTGCTGCGCGGACGCCCGCTGACGGTGCGTCCGCGCCTGTGGTCCCTGCGCGGGCGGGACTTCCTGGACGACCTGGCCTACGACCACGACGGCGGCTGCGCCGCGGCGTCGGTCCCGGCCGGGGTGCTCATCGGGATGAGCGGGGAGCAGGCCCTGGCGGAGGCGGCCCGCCGCGCGTCCTCTTCAGGCGAGGGGGAGGGCGGTACGGGGGACGGAGGCGGCTGAGTTCACCGGAGCCGAAGCCGGGCATACGGGCAACATCCGTACCCGGCGGGGCGGTTCGCCGCCGGGTACGCCGAGGACAGCCGAGCCGAGGAGGACCGTATGGCCGTCACGTTCCGCAAGAGCTTCCGGATCCTGCCCGGAGTGCGACTGAACCGCAGCCGTCGCTCCTGGTCACTCACCCTGGGCAAGGGGAAGGGCCCCAGGCGCACGTTCGGGCCCAGGGGACGCCGCACCACGTCGATGAACCTTCCCGGCCCTTTCACGAAGAGCTGCCGGAGGGTGGCCGAATGGCCGAAAAGGGGCTGCGCGGAACCTTGCCAGTGACCAGTGGCGTACCTAGAGTCAACCTACTCGCCGGTATTGACATGTTCACTAATACCTGAGGAGTCCCCGTGCGCCCCGGCCGGGCGCGGGGCGGGGCGGAGCCACGCCACCGTACATGCCGGGGCCCCCACCGGGCCGCGTGCGCCGGCACGGTACCAGCAGGCACCGGCACAGAACCGTCGCAACACGTATGCCACAGGCGCGTCCGTGAAAGGTTCGCGGGCTCCGCCGGAAGGGTGTGACATGAAGGACGAGCAGGAAAGACCCGTGGACGGCCGCGTCAGATGGCGCAGGTTCGCCGCCGTGTGCGTGCCCGGCTTCGCCGTCACCGGCGTACTGGCCGTCGCGCTGGCCGAAGGAGCCCTCGCCGCCTCGTTCGCCGTCTCCGGCCAGCAGTTCAAGGTGTCCGCGGACCAGCTCACCGGCGATGGCTTCGTGCAGTACGGCAGTGTGGACATCAACGCCCGCGACCAGTTGCTGCCCGTCGCGGTGACCGGCATCAGGCAGGCGGAGATGGAGAACCTGTGCCAGTCCGTCGTCACCACCCTGCCCGTGCTCGGCGACATCTCGCTGAAGTTGTCCGCCGGCAGCGGCGACAAGCCGGTGAAGGCCACCGACCTGTTCGTGGACGCCACCCAGCTCTCGGGTGACGCCTCGTTCGAGAACATCGAGATCGGCCGTGACGCCTCCACGCTGGACAAGGGCCCCGAAGGCGGTCAGGGCATGCAGGACGCCTTCTCCCAGCAGGCCGACACCGTGAGGATCAGTGATCTGAAGCAGACCGCGTGGGCGACGAACGCGGGCACGTTCAAGCTCGCCGACCTCAGCATGAAGATCACCAAGGGCAAGCACGAATGCTTCTGAAGTGGCGCCGCTGGCGCCGCGGCCGGCCCTTCTGGGGAGGGCTGGTCACCGTCGCCGCCGGCGCGGAGATCGCGGCCATCCCCCTGGCCCCGATGAAGGTCATGCTGCACCAGGGGATCGCGGGCGCCGTGTCCGTCCTCCTGGGCGCCGTACTGATCGTGCTGGGCCTGTCCGCCTGGTTCACGCCGCACTACCGCACCCTCACCGGCATCCTCACGGCCATGATCGCCGCGGCCGCGCTGGTCCTCTCCAATCTCGGCGGCTTCCTGGTCGGAACGGTCGCCGGACTCATCGGCGGAGGGCTCGTCTTCGGCTGGCAGCCGAGGACGGCGCCCGTGCCGGAAACCCCCCACCCCAACCCCCCTTTAGCCGAGGAGGAAGCGTGACCTGCAGCTCATCACGTTCCCGTACTCCCCTGTCGATAGGCGCCGGTCTGGCCGCCGCGGCCGCCCTGACCCTGGCCGGGGGCGGCACCGCCGCGGCCGGGCCGGACGTGGCGGGTCCCACGACCGTCACCCCCGCCGGGCACTACTTCGCCGCCGATCTCACCGGCAGCGCCACCTTCAAGGCCGGCACCGTGACGGTCACCTGCGCCGTCTCCAGCTCCGCTCCCACAGGCACCGGCGACGCCAACCGCGTCCCCGCCGCGCCGGACAACCACAACGCCGCAGGCCCGGTCGGAGGCCCCCTCGACGCGCCCACCTACAGCTCGTGCCGCACCAGCATGCCGGGCGTCTGGGCCACCGTCACCACCAGCGGCGAATGGGGTGTCCTGGTCCAGCACGGGTCGCCGTCCACCGCGACCCTGTCCATGCCCGGCGGCGGCCTGGTCGTCAAGACCAGCGGCCTGGCCAACTGCACCGTGACCGCCGCGCCCGACGCCGGCGCCCCGGTCCCCGGCACCTGGACCAACGGGTCGCCCTCCAAGCTCACCTTCACCAACGTCTCCGTGCCCGTCGACGTCGTCGGCGGATTCGGCTGCCCGACCAGCGCCGGCAGCTCCGTCTTCAACGCCACCTACGACATCACCGACACCACCGACCCCGCTTCGCAGATCACCGTGACCGACTGACCGGGGGAGCGGCGGCACCCCCCAGGGCCCCGGGCGGCGACCAGGCGACCGCCCGGGGCC